>NZ_JBHYGR010000038.1:27438-70483 GCF_042738155.1 Kitasatospora sp. NPDC059088
CGCCCGCCGGACCGGGGGCCGGGGCCGATCCCAATCGAGCCACACCGCCCGCGACTCCAGGCCGCGCAGCATGATGGTGTTGCGCCAGGGCAGGGTCTCCTCCGCGGCCGCCAGCTCGATCCGGGTGAAGCGCGACAGCAGCCCGGTGAGCGCGACCTCGCTCTCCAGTCGGCCGAGGAAGGAGCCGAGGCAGCGGTGCAGGCCCTGTCCGAAGGCCAGGTGGCCGGGGTCGCCCCGGTCCAGGAGCAGCCGGTCGGGGTCGGTGAAGCGGGCCGGGTCCCGGTTGGCTGCGCCGAGCGAGAGCAGCACCAGTTCGTCCGCCGGGATCTCGACGTCGTCGACCGTCACATCGGCGTTGGTGAACCTCAACGTGGCCATGCTGACCGGGGATTCGTAGCGGAGGAACTCGTCGACGGCGACCGGCATCGACGCCGGGTCGGCGCGCAGCAGGGCGAGTTGGTCGGGGTGGTGGAGCAGTGCCAGGGTGGCGGTGCCGAGCAGGTTGACGGTGGTCTCGTGGCCGCCGATCAGCAGCAGGAAGACCATCGAGAACACCTCCCGCTCGGTGAGTTCGCCGGCGTCCCGGGCCTGCACCAGGTCGGTGAGGATGTCGGCCTTCGGCGACGTCCGCCGGGCCGCCATCAACTCCCGCAGGTAGTCGTTCAGTTCCTCGGTCGCCTGGGCGAAGGACAGGTCGCCGCCCTGGGTGAGGATCGCCGTCGACCAGGTGCGGAAGGCCTGCATGTCCTCCGGGGGGAAGCCGAGCAGCTCGCAGATGACCATGATGGGCAGCGGGAAGGCGAAGTCCGTGATCAGGTCGGCGGTCCCGCGCCCGCGCAGCCCGTCCAGCAGGCCGTCGGCGGTGCGCTCGACCAGCGGCCGCATCTCGTCGACCCGTCGGCGGGTGAAGACGCCCTGGATCAGGCGGCGCAGCCGGGTGTGGTCCGGCGGATCGCTGTTGAGCATGTGGACGACCTCGGAACCGAGCGTCAGCCCGGCGCCGCGTCCGCTCGCGATGGCCTGGCTGCGGCGGACGTCCTGCCCGAAGCGCGGATCCGTCAACGCGGCCCGGACGTCCTGGTAGCGGGTCACCAGGTAGACCGGCAGCCCCTCGCCGAACTCCACGACGGAGACCGCGCCGGCCTCACGGATCCGGGCGAGCGTGGGGTAGGGGTCGCGGATGAAGGCGGCCATCCGGGCTGCGGCGTCGTCGTCGACCGCGGTGGTCATGGGTCTCTCTCCTCGGGCTCGGAACTCGTGCGGGCCGGTCGGCCGGTCGGCCGGGCAGCTGGGCGGCCGTGCCGCGGGGAAGGCCGTCAGACCGTCAGCGACGGGAACGGCCAGCGGCGCACCCGCATCGGCAGGAACCAGGCGCGGCCGGCCTGTTCGGCGATCAGACCGGCCTCGGCGAAGTCCCGGCGGACGGCGTCCGGCAGCCGGTCGACCTCGACGCCCTCGGACAGCGCCTCCAGCTGTGCCAGGTGGCCCGGCTCGTCGATGGTGAACAGCTCCAGCGTCCCGAACCGGCGGTCCCGCACCTCGACGAAGCCGGGGCCGCGCCGGAGCACGCACTTGCTCGGGAAGTAGGTGGCGCGCCAGTCGGCGAGCACGTCCGGTGCGCCACCACCGGTCAACTGCTCGGGCGGGTACAGGTGGTGGAACCGGCGCTGCGCCGCGCAGCCGTCCGGGCAGACCGCCCGCCAGAGCACGGCCAGCCCCTGTCCGGTCGCCTCGCGCAGCAGCATCAGCGCCCGGGCCGAGGCCGCCGGCGCGTCCGCGCACAACCGCACCGGCTCGGTCAGCCGCAGGCAGCGGACCCCGGCCCGGTGCAGTCCGGTGACCTCGGCCTGCGCCGGGCCGGTCAGGGTGCGGCGGCCGAGTGCGAAGCCCGGCAACTCCCGTACGGCGGGGTCGTAGTCGAGCCAGAGCTCGACCTCCGGCGCGGCCTCGCGCCAGGCGGCGGCACCGTCGTGCCGCCCGGTCCGTTCAGCCGATCGCGACGGCATCGGGCACCTCCTCGCTGCGGGTACCGGGACGGGCAGGGGTGTCGGGGCCGGCGGCGCCTTCGGCACCGTGCCGGTGCCGCATCCGCATCAGCACCTGGTTGTCGGACTCGACGGCGACCTGGAGGTAGCCGTCGCCGTCGTGGAACAGCAGGCCCAGCGCGGTGAAGCGCTCCAGCACCGGCTCGACCGCCGCCGCGCCGCCGGGGACCTTGGCGGCCAGCGCGGCGGCCGACCGGGGCCGGTCGAGCAGCCGGAAGACGGCGAGCTCCACGGGATCGGTCAGCTCGACCGCCCGCCAGTCGTACCCGGGGCGGGTGTTGACGAGCACGACCCGCGCGCCCGCGTCCCGGTAGCTGAGCCGGCTGTCGGGGAACCGCGCGAGCCAGGTGTCCACCGCCGCGCCCAGCCGCTCCGCGAGGCCGCCGCCGATCCCGCGCGGCGGCGCGCTGAACACGTAGGCCAGCTCGTTGAGTTCGCTCTCCGGGAGGCGGTAGGTCGCGCGGTACTGGAGGGCCGGCCGGGTGATCGCGAAGCCCAGCTCGGGGCGGTCGAAGTACGGGCTGAACCGCTCGATGGCGATCCGGCCCGCCCCGGTCGGCGGGTCGAGGTGGTGCAGCACCGGCAGTTGGCGGATCACCGACTCGTAGTCCTCCGGCTGTTCGCCCGGGAAGCCGTAGAGGTAGTTCCAGGTCACCGAGACCCCGGCGCTCTGCGCGTCCCGCAGCGCGCGGACGTTCTGGCAGCCGGTCACCCCCTTGTCCATGATCCGCAGGACCCGGGTGCTCAGGTTCTCGATGCCGGGCTGCACCTGGGCCGCGCCCGAGTCGCCGAGCAGTTGGAACTGGTGGCGGCGCAGGTTGGCCTTGATCTCGAAGTGCAGCCGCAGGTCGACCGGGAGCTCGGCCAGCGACTTGAGGACGGTGTCGAAGTAGCCCATGTCCAGGATGTTGTCGACCACGTAGACGTCGAGCAGCTGGTGGCGCTCGGCGAGGGTGAGCACCTCGGCGAGGAAGTCGGCCGGCGGCTTGGAGCGGAACGCCATCGAGGACCCGTTGAGCCCGCAGAAGGTGCAGTGGTGCTTCTCGCCCCACCAGCAGCCGCGGGAACCTTCGAGGACCAGCTTGGGGTCGACCCAGCCGGCCGCGACGGAGGTGTCGAGCCGCTCGAAGAAGCCGTCGTAGCGCGGCGTCAGGATCGCGGCGGGCGGCAGCGGCCGCTCGGCCATCGGGTTGGCCGTCGACCTCCCGGCGGCGTCGCGCCAGCACAGGCCGGGGACGGTGGCGGGGTCGTCGCCCGCCAGCAGCGCAGGGAAGGCGGCCTCGCCCTCGCCGCGCACCACGTAGTCCAGGAAGGGGAAGTTGCGGTGCAGCGCGGCGCCCTGCGGACCGTCGCAGTTCGCGCCGCCGAAGACCGTGCGCACCTGCGGGCAGCGCTGCTTGAGCAGTTTCGCGGCGGCGAGGCTGGCCGTGTTCTGCTGGAAGGTGGTGGTGAAGCCGACCAGGTCCGGTGGGTCGGCGGCGAGTTCGTCGACCAGCCTGGTGATGAACGCGGGGGCGAGGGCCCGGACGGACCGGGTCAGGGCGATCTCCTGCGGGCTCGCACCGGCGGCGGCCAGGTACGCGAAGTAGTCGGCGGAGCCGTCGTGGGCGCCGCCGGGATCCTCGTCGTCGTCGCCGTACAGCGCGCCGGCGAAGGCCCAGTCGCCCGCGCCCTGGAAGTACGACTTCTCGGAGAAGTACTGGTAGTCGTCCACGCCGAGGCCGGCGGCCCCGGCGGCCCAGTCCACGAAGTCCAGGTTGGCGTATCGTACTTCGGTCACGTGCCCGGCCCGGGCAGCGGCCGTGTGCAGGATCCCGAGGGCCAGCGAGGGCACGTCGATCGCACCCCAGGGCATGTGCAGCAGGACGATACGCATGGTGGCCACTTCTGTCGGTCGAGGTCGGCGGTCAGGGTGGGCGGTCGCGGTTGGTCGGCGGGGTGTCGCTCCGGGGCACCCGCGGGCGCCCCGGCACGACGGTGGGTCACTTGACCTTGGTCTCCGGCTTCGGCTTCGGCTGCCCCTTGAGGGCAGGCGCGACCGCTGCGGCCTTGGTGATGTCGAGCGAGAAGTTCTGGACCACCACGGCGCCCCGGTCACGCTCCGGGGTGCCGATCGGGTCGTTCTGGATGCTGCGTCGCTTCATGGCTGTTCACCTCCTTCCATCGGATCGGTGGGTGCCCCGGGGCGGCCGCCCCGGGGTGTCCGGGGGAGCGGTGCCGGCCAGGCGAGTCCGGCGAAGCGGACCATGGCCTCCAGCACCGATCGGTGGTCGGCGGTCCGGCGGCTGTAGTGGCCGCCGTCCACCCAGAGCAGTTCGTGCGGCACCGCCAGCCGGTGCAGGTCCGCGGCGTACCCGGCGACCTGTTCGGGCGGGCAGCGCTCGTCGGTCCGCGAGGCGACCAGCAGGACGGGCGAGCGGACCCGGTGCACGTACGACCGCGGATCGGCCGCGCGGTAGCGCTCGGGGACCTCGTCCGGGGTCCCGCCGAAGAGCTGGCGGTCGACCTCGCGCAGGGCGGGGGTGGTGGTGCGGTAGGTGGCGGGGTAGTCCGCGATCGGCTGGGCGGCCATGCCGAGCGTCCACAGCTCGGGCTGCGCGCCCAGCGCGAGGAGGGTCAGGTAGCCGCCCCACGAGAATCCGCAGAGGCCGGTGCGGTCCGCGCGCGCCGTACCGTCGGCGACCAGTTCGGCGCGGACGGCGGCCAGGTCCTCGATCTGGGCCAGTCCGACCCGGTGGCCGTAGTCGTGCTGCCAGCCGGGGCCGTAGCCGGTGGAGCCGCGGTAGTTGGTGCGCACCACCGCGTAGCCGTGGCCCACCAGGGCGTTCACCCGGGGGTCGTAGGAGTCCCGGTCGTGGGTGGCGGGGCCGCCGTGGACCAGGAAGAGGGTCGGCCACGGGCCGGGGCCGGCCGGGGTGGTGACGAAGCTGTGGATCCGCCCGTACGGCCGGGGCGTCCACCGCCTGCTGCGGCGGGTGTCGTCGGCGGGCTCCGGGGCGTGGTCCGGGGCGTGGTGGTGCGGTTCCTCGGCGCCCGGGCGCAGGACCAGGGGGCGGGGCGGGGTCGACTCCCGGCTCCAGACGCAGTGCAGGGTGCCGTCCGGGGCGCAGGACAGGTCGTGGATGGTGCCGCCGGGTGTGCCGATCTCCCGGGCGGGCGCGGGCGAGGACGGTTCCACCGGCGGGCCGAGGTCGGCGAGGAGCAGTCGGCTCCGCCCGGCCCGCTCGTGCTGGATCAGCACCCCGTGCGGCCCCCCGTACCAGCCGGCCGAGATCTGCGAGTCGAAGGACAGCTCGGGGTGTCTTCGCAGGCCCGAGGCCGCCCGCCAGGTCGCGACGGAGTACCGCTCGTCCTCCTCGATCACCAGGAGGAGCTCCGGTTCGTGGACGGCGAGGGGGTTGAACTCGATCGGCCAGAGCCGCAGTCGGGAGCTCCCGGCGAGCCGCGTGGCACCCTCCGGTGCGCTGTCCGGTGCACCGGGCGGCGTGCTGTCCGTCGGCCACAGGAGTACCGCGTCGTCACCGTCGGGGCGTCCGGCGAGGGCGAGCAGCCGGCCGTCCGGCGACAGGTCGGCCAGGCCCAGGTACCCCGGCGCCGAACCGATCGGCCGGGCCTCGCCCGCGGGCGGGCCGACGTAGCAGTGCGAGGCGTCGCCGGTCCCCACGGCCACCGCCGCGAGGGCGCCGGTCCGGTCGAAGGCCACGCCGTAGGCCCGGCCGGGCGGCACGCCGTGCAGTGCCGGGCCGCGCGCACCGCCCATGAACGGCTCGCGCCACCACCGGCCCTCCCCGGCGCCGTCGGAGTCGAACCACCAGATGGCCTCGCCGTCCGGTTCGATCTCGCTCAGGTGGACGCCTTCGGGCCGGTCGGTGACCACCCGGCGCCGGTCCGTCCGCCGGTCCCAGGCGACCGCCTGCCAGCGCTCCTCGACGAGCCGCGTCTCGACCGCGCGGTCGGCCGCCAGGGCGGCGAAGCCGGGTGACTGGAACGCCTGCGTCACGGACCCGGCCCTTTCGGTTCGACGGCGGGAGCGGTGGGAGCGGTGGGAGCGGTGGGACGGAGCGCGCTGAACGTGCCGGAGCCGGCACGCCGGTGTGAAGGCAAGGTGAACCAGTGTGAAGAAACGGTCACTTGCGGAGGATCGCGGCCACTCTAGGAGGGTGTCGCGGTCACGACCAGACCTTTCGCACAGATGGCCGAAATGCAGCTGAGATGAATCCGTCGGCCGTCCGCATGCCGGTCCGCGCCGACCCCGGCGGTGGGGGCGGTCCCGGGTGGATGCGAAGGTGGGCGGCGTGAACGAGACGATCATGGCAGCCGCCCGCGAACGGGCCGCCGGACACCGGCGCCGCTTCGACCTCCGCTTCGAGGCCTACTTCGACGCCCTGCCGCAGCGCCTCGACACCCCGCCGCTCAGCCGCTTCACCCCGCGCTGCCTGGAGCTGCTGCGCGAGCTCTCGCTGCGCGGCGGCAAGCGCCTGCGGGTCGCCCTGCTGTACGAGGCCGCCCGACTCGTGACCACCGACCCGGTGCCCGGCCTGGCCGAGGCCGCGCTGAGCATCGAACTGCTCCAGACGCACGGACTCGTCCACGACGACATCATCGACGACGCGGCCGTGCGCCGCGGCGGACCCTCCACCTACTACGCCTACCGCCGGGAGTTCCCGGACTCCGAGCGGACCGCGCTCGGCCTGGCCGTCCTGGCCGGGGACCTCGCCGCCTTCCTCGCGATGCGGGTCCTGCTGGAGGCGGACGTACCCGCCGAGCTGCGCCAGGCGCTGCTGGAGGTCCAGTTGAACGCGGGTGCCGAGACGGTCGCCGGCCAGATCGTGGACCTCGAACGCGACTTCCGGCCGCTCCCGGACGAGGAGTTCCTGCACACCGTCTGCGAGTACAAGTCCACCCGGTACTCCGTGCTCGCCCCGCTGCGGCTGGGGCTGCTGGCCGCCGGCGAGGACGTGGCCCGCCACGACGCGCGGCTGCGCCGGTACGCGACCCTGGTCGGCATCGGCGGCCAGCTGCGCGACGACTACCTCGACCTGTTCGGGGAGGAGGGCGCCACCGGCAAGTCGACCGGCGCGGACCTCCGTGCGGGGCGCCGCAGTTACGCGGTGACCGCCCTGCTCGCCGCGGCGGACGAGGGGCAGCGGGCCGTGGTGGAGTCCGCGCTCGGCGACCCGCAGTGCCCGGCCGCCACGGTCGAGCGGGTCCGCGAACTGGCCCGGCTGCTGGGCGTGGACGGGAAGCTCCGCGCCGACATGCGCCGCTGCGCGGAGGCGGCCCGTAGGGAAGCCCAGGGCTGGCGGCTGTACTGGCGGGAGGAGGCGGTGGCCTTCTTCGAGGGCCTGCCGCTGTCGAACGTGATCGCGGGAACGTGATCGCGGGAACGTGATCCCGCAGGCGTGATCAGAACACCCCCGGAACCCCCGGGAGCCCGGGCCCGTCGGCCTCGCCCGCCGTCCAGTCCCAGTCCGCGACGGCGTCGCGCAGCAGCCGGGCGGCGGTGGGCAGGCGTCCGCCGCGGGGCCAGTGCAGGGTGAGGGCGCGGCGGCAGTCGGGGCTGTCGACGTCGACCCACGCCAGCGGGAGGCGGGTGGCGGTGCGCCGGGCGAGGGCGGGCACCAGGCCGATGCCCAGGCCCGCGCTGATCAGTTCGGCGATGGCGCCGGCCTCGTCGCCCTCGCAGACGATCCGGGGCACCAGGCCCTGTCCGGCGAACAGGCGGTCCAGCAGCCGGCGCTGCCAGTGCCCGGGGCGGGCGGCGATGAAGGGCTGGTCGGCGAGTTCCTCGACGCCCACCGCGGCGCGTCCGGCCAGGGGGTGGCCGAGCGGCACGGCCAGTCCCACCTCCTCGTCGAGGAGCCGGACCGACTCCAGGCCCTCGACGGCGATCGGCTGGGAGGCGACGGCCAGGTCGACGTCCTGGGCTCGCAGCTGCCGGGCCATCTCGACGGCGGTCAGCTGGTGCAGTTCGATCTCCACGCCGGGGTGCGCGCGTTTGAACGCCGCCAGCGGGCCGCTGAAGGCCAGGAAGGTCTCCGAGGCGAGCCGGACCGTGCCCAGCCCCTCCCCGGTCGCCTCGGCGACGGCCCGCCGGCCCGCCTCCAGTTCGCCGAGGGCGCGCTCGACGTAGCCGCGGAACAGGTGGCCGGCCTCGTTCAGCCGAAGCCTTCCGCCCCGCTCGAACAGCGGCGTGCCCAGTTCGGCCTCCAGCCGGGCGACCGAGCGGCTCAACGACGGCTGGGCGACGCGCAGTTCCCGTGCCGCCCGGCTCAGGTGCTCCAGCCGCGCCACCGCCAGGAACTGGGTGAGCGTGTGCAGGTCCACCGGTGGATCCCCCCTGAGCCGGACGCGCGTTGATCGCTCGTCTACCGGGGGATCCTACGGTCGGCGCGTTCGACCCGTTCCGTACCGCTCAGAAGGATTCCCATGATCGACCCGGCCGCGCCGTCGCGCGGTGACACCCCCTGGATCGGCGACGATCCGCGCTTCGCCCTCCTGCGCGCCAGATACCGCAGGTTCGTCCTCCCGGTGACGGCGGCGTTCCTGCTCTGGTTCCTGGCGTACGTGCTCTGCTCGGCCTACGCCCGCGGCTTCATGGCGGCCGAGGTCGTCGGGAACATCAACGTGGCGCTGGTCTTCGGGCTGCTCCAGTTCGCTTCCACCTTCGGCATCGCCCTGGCCTACGGCCGGTTCGCCGCCCGGCGCCTGGACCCGCTGGCCGAGGAGCTGCGCCGGACGGCGGCCGCCCGGGCCGGCGACGAGCACGAGTCGACGGGGAGCCTGGCATGACACAGCACCTTCCCCTCGCCGCTGCCGCCCCCACCGCCACCACCGCCGCCACCACCACGGCGCAGGAGGCCTCGCACCAGGGCCTGACCGTCGGCCTGTTCGTCGCCCTGGTGGCGGTGACCCTGGTGATCACCCTCTGGGCGCGGCGGAGCACCCGGGGCACCGGCGGCTTCTACACCGGCGGCGGCCAGTTCTCCGCGCTGCAGAACGGCATCGCGATCTCGGGCGACTACCTGTCCGCAGCGTCCTTCCTCGGCATCGCGGGGATCATCGCGCTCTCCGGGTACGACGGCTTCCTCTACTCCATCGGCTTCCTGGTGGCCTGGCTGGTCGCGCTGCTGATGGTGGCCGAACTGCTGCGCAACACCGGCCGGTTCACCATGGCGGACGTGCTGGCGGCGCGGCTGCGCAGCGGGCCGATGCGGACCGCGGCCGGGGTGTCGACCATCGTGGTGTCGATCTTCTACCTGATCGCGCAGATGGTCGGTGCGGCGACGATCGTCGGCCAGCTGCTCGACGTCAAGGGCGCCTCCGCGCAGATCTGGACCATCGTCGGGGTCGGCGCCCTGATGATCGTCTACGTCGTGGTCGGCGGGATGAAGGGCACCACCTGGGTGCAGATCGTCAAGGCCGGGCTGCTGATCGCCGGCGCGGCCGTGATGACCGTGTGGGTGCTGGCGAAGTACGGCTTCGACCTCGGCCACCTGCTGGGGGACGCCGCCTCGGCGTCGAAGAAGGGCGAGGCGTTCCTGCGGCCCGGCCTCAAGTACGGGGCGACGGACGGCTGGTCGAAGCTCGACCTGGTCAGCCTCGGCGTGGCCCTGGTGCTGGGCACCGCGGCGCTGCCGCACGTGCTGGTGCGCTTCTACACCGTGCCGACCGGCCGCGACGCGCGGAAGTCGGTGAACTGGGCGATCGGCATCATCGGGGTCTTCTACCTGATGACCCTGGTGCTCGGCTTCGGCGCGGCCGCGCTGGTCGGCACGGCGACGATCAAGGCGAAGGACCCGTCCGGCAACACCGCCGCCACCCTGCTGGCCGAGCACCTCGGCGGGGGCGCGGGCACCACCGGGGGCTCCCTGATGCTGGCGTTCATCGCGGCGGTGGCCTTCGCCACCATCCTCGCGGTGGTCGCCGGGCTCACCCTGACCTCCTCGTCCTCCTTCGCCCATGACCTGTACGCCAGCGTGATCCGCAAGGGCCGGGCCACCGAACGGCAGGAACTGGTCACCGCGAAGGTCGCCGCCGTGGTGATCGGCGCGGTCGCGGCCGCCCTGTCGATCGTCGCCAGGGACCTCAACGTGGCGTTCCTGGTGGCCCTGGCCTTCGCCATCGCCGCCTCGGCCAACCTGCCGGCGATCCTGCTGACCCTGTTCTGGAGGCGCTTCACCACCTTCGGCGCCAAGTGCGGCATCTACGCGGGGCTGGTCGCCTCGATCGGTCTGGTGCTGCTCTCGCCGATCTGCTGGGGCGGCGCGAGCAGCACCGTCCCCGCCGTGAAGCTGACGGCCGCCCAGGCGAAGGACTGCGGGGTGGACGCCGGGGACCAGCGGGTCGGCAACGCCACGGCGCTGATCTCCTGCACCGCCGCGGCGCCGGTGCCCCTGCAGAACCCGGGCGTCCTCTCCATCCCGATCGGGTTCGCGGCCGCCGTCCTCGGCTCGCTGGCCGGCGGTCGCCGCCGCCGGGACGAGGACGCGGACGGGCGCGGCTTCGCCGAGCTGGAGGTCCGTGCGCTCACCGGGGTGGGGAGGTAGCCGTGGCCACCGGATCCAACCTCGACGAGTTCCTCGCCGACCTCGCGCGCTACGCCGCCGCCGACGTGCTGACCGCGGAGCTCACCGCGGACACCCTGCGCAAGTACCTGCGCGCCGGGCTGATCGTCCCCGAGGACCTGTGCGCCGGTGACACCGGGGGCTACAGCCAGCGGCTGCTGCACGCCGAACGCACCCACTCCGTGGTAGCCCTGACCTGGCTGCCCGGGCAGTCGACCCCGATCCACGACCACGTCGCCTGGTGCGTGTCGGGCGTGCTGGAGGGCGTCGAGGTGGACGAGGCCTTCCGGCTGTGGCGGCTCCCCAGGTCCGGCCGCAAGGTGCTGGCGCCGTACGCCCGGACGACCTGCTCGCCCGGCCGGGTGCAGTTCCTGGTGCCGCCCGACGAGGACATCCACCGGGTGTCCAACGCCGGTACCGGGCGCGCGGTCTCCCTGCACGTCTACGGCACGGACATCTCGCAGAACCTGGGCACCTCGATCAACCGGGTGTTCGGACAGGAGGTCGTGGACCGTCCACCGGACGGGGCCCGGCTGGTGAGTTGGCGGAGCCCGGAGGTCCTCGCCCCCTGATCCCTGAGCCACCCCTGACCCACCCCGTGCCCGTGCGCCGGTGGCCGTCCACTCCGGACGGCCCCGGCGCTCGCCGTTCACCACCCTGGTGCATCATGTCCGTGATCATGCGGGGGGTGTGATGGCGTTGTTCGCGCCGAAGTGTCCGGTGGAGCCGGACGAACGGGTCTGGATCGAGGAGTCGATGGCCTGGCTGGCGGCCGAGTTCGGCCGCGGGGTGCTGGACCGTGCCCCGGTGCTGCCGACGGCGGACTTCTTCCCCGGGCCGTACCGGGGGTCCGCGGAGGACGTCCGGGGGGTGATCGCCCAGATCTGCGGCTACCTGGACGTGCCGCCCAACCGGCTGACCATCGAGATCGAGCCGGACGACGGCGAGCAGGCGATGGTCGACCAACTCCGGCTCAACCACAGCTCCCGCTCCGCCGCCGGGCACTACCGGCGGGAGAACGGGCGCCCGGTGATCGCCGTCGATCAGCGCCAGGCCGCCCGTCCCGTCGCCCTGGTCGCCACGGTCGCCCACGAGTTGGGCCACGTCCGGCTCCTGGACGAGCAGCGGATCTCCCGGGACCGGCGCGACCACGAACCGCTCACCGACCTGCTGACGGTGCACTTCGGCCTCGGCGTCTTCACCGCCAACTCCGCCTTCGAGTTCCGCCGGAGCGACCGCGGCTGGTCGTCCTCGCGGCTCGGCTACCTGTCCGAGCGGATGCTCGGCTACGCGCTGGCCTGCTACGCCCACCGGCGCGGCGAGACCGGGCCCGACTGGGCCCGGCACCTGACCACCAACCCGCGGGCCTACCTCAAGCAGGGCCTGCGCTACCTGGCGCGGAACCCGCCCAGCGCGTGACGGGGGCGTGCTCCGGCCGGGCCCGACGGCCGCTCCGGGAGTCCGGCCACTTCGCCAGTCCGGCCACTCCGCGAGTCCGGCTACTCCGGGAGTTCCACCGAGAGGGCGTGCCGGAACACGTTGCGCGGGTCCCAGCGGGCCTTGGCCCGTTGCAGGCGCGGGTAGCCGCCCTGGTAGTAGAGGGTGTGCCAGGGGACTCCGGAGGTGTTCCAGGCCGGGTCGGCGAGGTCGGCGTCCGGGTAGTTGATGTACGAGCCGTCGCTCACCGCGCCGGGGACGGGCACGCCGCCGGTGTCCCGGTAGACCTCGCGGTAGAGCGCGCGCACCCAGGACAGGTGGGCGTCGTCGTCCTTCTCCTCGGCCCAGACGCTGTGGTAGACGGCCTTCATCACCACGTCGCGCTGGGCCACCGCGGTGGCGCCCGGCTCCACCGCGCGGACCTGGCCGCCGTAGCCGACCACCAGCATGCCGCACCCGGAAGTGCCGGTGTCATTGGTCAAGTGGCGGTAGACCGTTGAGAGTTGGTCGTCGGTGAAGGAGCGTCTGAGGTAGCCGGCCTTTCCCTTGTAGCGGCGGGTGACGATGTCGCCGGCCTCGCCGTTGCCCGGCCAGGTCATCGGGTAGAGCCAGGGGACGGTCGCGCTGCCGCCGCCGAGGTCCAGGCCGGTGCCGGCGTTCACCTGGCCGACGAAGTCCTTGACCAGGTCGGCCGCGCCGGGGAGCCCGGCGTCGATCTGGACCACCATGGAGAACTTGGCCGCCGAGCGGTGGGTGAGTTCCAGGACGGCGTACAGGCCCGCCTCGGGCGCGCCAGGATCGCTGTGGCGTTCGTGCCAGGTGCAGAAGTTGCGCAGCAGGGTGGTGAACGCCCGCTCGGTGGTGCGCTCCTCGTCCCAGGTCCACTCCACCAGCGCCTCCAGCATCTCGGCGGGCGCCGGTGGCAGCAGGCGGCACGGGTCGGGCGCCGCCGCGCGGGCCTCGGCGTCGGCCCGCGGCGAGCGCAGCCAGTACCGGGTGACCACGCCGAAGTTGCCGCCGCCCCCGCCGGTGTGCGCCCACCACAGTTCGCGGTTCGGGTCGTCCGGCTCGCGGGTGGCCACCACGGTGCGGGCGGTGCCGTCGCGGTCGACGACCACCACCTCGACGCCGTACAGGTGGTCCACCACCGAGCCGTAGCGCCGGGAGAGCGGCCCGTACCCGCCGCCGACCAGGTGCCCGCCGGCGCCGACCTCCGGGCAGCCGCCGGCCGGCACGGTGACGCCCCAGCCCTTGAACAGCGTCCGGTACACCCGGCCCAGGGTGGCCCCCGGCTGCACCTCGAAGGCCCGGTGCACGGGGTCGTAGCCCACCGCGTCCAGGGGTGAGAGGTCCAGCAGCAGCCGGATCGCCGGGTCGGCGGTGAAGTCCTCGAAGCAGTGGCCGCCGCTGCGCACGCCGATCCGCCGGCCGTCGCGGACCGCGTCCTGGACGGCCTGCACCACCTGCTCGGTGCTGCCGACCACCCGGATCTCCTCCGGGCGGCCGACGAAGCGCTGGTTGTCGCCCTTCACCAGGCTCTCGTAGCGCGGGTCGCCGGGGTGCACGGCGGCCGGGCCGAAGGGTGTCGGGCCCCGGCGTGCGGCCGCCTCCGCGGCCGCCTCCGCCGGTTCTGCCGCGGCCTCCGTCGCCCCGGCGCCGGTGGCGGCCGCCCCGGCGAGTCCGGCGGCCAGGCCCCCGGCCGTGGTGAGCAGGGTGCGGCGGGTCGGCCGCGCGGCAGGTTCCTCACTGTGACTCATCGTCAGCCCCCGTACGGTGAAGCCGGATTGCCCCACGGGCAGGTCGTCCCCTCAGCATGCCCGTACCCACCGGCCCGTGCCCAGGGGTGTGGCCGGACGGCCGGAAGTGGCGCCTGCGGGCCCGCCCGGCCCCCGGTCCGGGGCGGCCCGCCGGGGCTCGCCGGGGGTGCGTCGCAGGTACGTCGGCACAGGTCACGGCAGGGGTCCGGGGTGTCCGGCAACCCCCTGCCGGGCACCGGTAGTTGGGGATGATTTCAAATCTCGAGCACCTGTTTCACACATCCCCCTCATCGGGCGCCCCGGATGCTCTACATTGATTTTCGTGCCGCACGATCGGGCGTGAGGGGTGACACGTGATGATCTACGGATCGGTCGTTGCGGACCGCCGGTAGTCGCGTTTTCCGGCGGCGGGCGGGGGGGTGTCCCATTCTCGACGCCCGAGCAGAGGTTCTGAGTGTGGAGAGCAACCGTCGACGTTTTTCCGCGCACTCCGGGAATTCGGCAGGACGTACCGGTCTGCCGGTGCCCGGTGGGAAGTCCGCGTAGCGCCGCAATGGCGGATCCGCCATTTCCGGGGGCGTTGCCGTGCGCGGCCAGGAACGGCGCGACACGGGAGGCAGGGCCTCCCGGGGGGAGGAATCAGGTGCGGGAGGCAGCCGCCTCCCGGGGGGAGGAACCGTGTGGAGCGAGCACGTCGAACCCACTGACGGCCTGGCGGGGGCGGGAGCAGGAGCGGTCGAGCAGAAGGAGGGGGAATTAGTCGGCCGGTTCGCGCCGACCCGGGTGAGCCATCCGGGGAGCGGGAAATTCGGCCGGCCCGAGCGCGATTGGGAGCAGCAGTACCGCCGTACCGTGATCATCAGCGATACGGTGGCCACCGCCTTCGTGGTGGCGGCCATCGGCGGCTTCTTCGGGGTCCGGGACGCGGCCAACTGGCACGAGAAATGGGGAATTCTGGCCTTCGGCACCGAACTGTTGGTGCTGGGGGCGCTCGGGACGACCCGGGCGTGGGCACCGGCGGTTCTCGGCCAGGGGGCGGAGGAATTCCGCCGACTCGGCCGTTCGCTGTTCACGGCCGCCGTCGTCCTGGCGCTCGGCGGGATCGCCCTCTCCTCGCACAACATCAGGCTCTGGATCTTCGTCGCGATCCCGGCGATCACGGTCGTCACCATGACGGAGCGCTACCTGCTGCGGCTGTGGCTGCACGAGCAGCGCAACCGGGGGCGGTGCCTGCGTCCGGTGCTCGCCGCCGGGAGCCCGGCCACCGTGCGCGACCTGATCGCCCGGACCCGCAAGTTCCCGCACCTGGGCTGGCGGGTGGAGGCGGTCTGCACGCCGTACGCGCTGGGCCCCGACGGCGACCGGCTGGACGGCGTGCCGGTGGTCGGCCGGCTGGCGGACGTCGCCAACCACGTCCGGCGGGACGGCTACCGGGTGGTCGCGATCACGCCGGACCCGCACTGGTCGCCGGACCGGCTGCAACGGCTGGCCTGGAACCTGGAGGGCGGCGACGCCGAGATGGTGGTGGCGCCGGTGCTGATGGAGGTGGCGGGACCGCGGCTGCACGTCGACGCGGTGCTCGGCATCCCGATGCTGCGGGTCAGCATGCCCGCCTTCACCGGCGGGCCCCGGGCGGTCAAGGCGGTCGTCGACCGGCTGGGCGCCGCGGTCCTGCTGGTGCTGCTCTCGCCGCTGATGCTGTGCGTCGGACTGCTCGTCGCGCTGGACAGCCGCGGCGGGGTGCTCTACCGGCAGCACCGGGTCGGCAAGGACGGCCGCCAGTTCACCCTGGTCAAGTTCCGCACCATGGTGGCCGGGGCCGACCGGGCCAAGGCCGGGCTGGCCGACCGCAACGAGGGCGCCGGCCTGCTGTTCAAGCTCCGCCGGGACCCCCGGGTGACCAGGGTCGGCGGAGTGCTGCGCCGGTACTCGCTGGACGAGCTGCCGCAGCTGCTCAACGTGCTGGCCGGCTCGATGTCGCTGGTCGGCCCGCGCCCGCCGCTGCCGGAGGAGTCCGCCGCGTACGGCCCGGACATCCGGCGGCGACTGCTCGTCAAGCCCGGGCTCACCGGCCTGTGGCAGATCAGCGGGCGCAGCGACCTGCCCTGGGAGGAGGCGGTCCGACTGGACCTGCGGTACGTGGAGGACTGGTCGCTCGCCCTGGACACGGTGATCCTCTGGAAGACGCTGCGTGCGGTGCTCCAGGGGCAGGGGGCGTACTGATGGCCATTGCTGGGGGGCGTCGTCGCGACGACGCGCGGACGGTCGGCCGTGAGGGCCGGCCCGAGGGGAGGAACGGGTCATGAGGGTCAGCGTCCTGGGGCTCGGCTACGTGGGCTGCGTGTCGGCCGCGTGCCTGGCCAGCCTCGGTCACGAGGTCATCGGCGTGGACGTCAACCAGGTGAAGGTCGACCTGGTCAACGAGGGCAGGGCCCCGGTGGTCGAGGAGCGGATCGGCGAGCTGACCGCCGAGATGGTGCGGTCCGGGGCGCTGCGCGCCACCGCGGACGTCCGCGAGGCGGTCCTGGGCAGCGACGTGTCGCTGGTCTGCGTGGGCACGCCCTCGGCGGCCAACGGCAGCCTGTGCACCACCTACCTGGAGCGGGTCACCGAGCAGATCGGTGCGGCGGCGGCCGAGAAGGGCGGGCGGCACACCGTCGTGTTCCGCAGCACCATGCTCCCGGGCACCTGCCTCGACCTGCTGGTGCCGATCCTGGAGAAGCACCTCGGCGGCACCGCCGGGGTGGACGTCGGGGTCGCGGTCAACCCGGAGTTCCTGCGCGAGGGCACCAGCGTGCGGGACTTCTTCGACCCGCCGAAGACGGTGATCGGCGAGCTCGACGCGGCCAGCGGCGACGTGGTCGCGGCGCTCTACGAGGGCCTGCCGGGCGAGGTGTTCCGGGTGCCCGTCCCGGTGGCCGAGGCGATCAAGTACGCGGACAACGCCTTCCACGGCCTCAAGATCGGCTTCGCCAACGAGCTGGGCGCGGTCTGCCAGGCGCTCGGGGTGGACTCGCACCAGGTGGTCGACGTCTTCCTGGCCGACCGCAAGCTCAACATCAGCCCCGCCTACCTGCGGCCCGGCTTCGCCTTCGGCGGCTCCTGCCTGCCCAAGGACCTGCGCAGCCTGGTGCACGCCGCGCACCGGGCCGACGTCTCGGTGCCGATCCTCTCGCACGTGCTGGCCTCCAACGCCGACCACCTCCAGCGCGCGGTGGAGCTGGTCGAGCGCACCGGCAAGCGCCGGGTGGGCCTGTTCGGCCTGTCCTTCAAGCCCGGCACCGACGACCTCCGGGAGAGCCCGCTGGTCGAACTCGCCGAGCGGCTCTTCGGCAAGGGCTACGACCTGCGGATCTACGACCCCAACGTGCACCTCTCCCGGCTGCTCGGGGCGAACCGGGAGTACATCGAGACCCGGCTGCCGCACCTCGCGCAGCTGCTGGTGCCCTCCGTCGCCGAGGTGCTGGAGCACGCCGAGGTGTGCGTGGTCGGCACCAGGGACGAGGCCGTGCTGTCGGCCCTGCCGCAGGGCGACGGAGCGGTGATCGTCGACCTCGTCCGCCTTCCGGACGCCGAGCGGCGCCGGACCGAACCGGGGTACGTGGGCCTTGCCTGGTGACGCGATGTTCGATGAAGCGGTCGGCGACGGGCGGGGACGCCGCGCGCTGATCCTGGTGGAGAACCTGTCGGTGCCGTTCGACCGGCGGGTGTGGCAGGAGTGCACCACCCTGCGCGACGCGGGCTGGCGGGTGGACGTCATCTGCCCGCAGGGCAGCAAGCGGGACACCGAGCCGGAGGCCGTGATCGACGGGGTGCGGATCCACCGCTACCCGCTCCGGGCGGCCACCGGCGGCCCGGCCGGCTACCTGCGGGAGTACGGGAGCGCGCTCTGGCACACCGCCCGGCTGGCCCGCAAGGTCGGCCCGGTCGACGTCGTGCACGCCTGCAACCCGCCCGACCTGCTGTTCCTGCCCGCGTTGTGGCTGAAACGGCGCGGTGCGCGGTTCGTCTTCGACCAGCACGACCTGGTGCCGGAGCTGTACCTCTCCCGCTTCGACCGCGGCGAGGACCTGCTCTACCGGGGCGTGTGCGCGCTGGAGCGGATGACCTACCGGGCCGCGGACGTCGTGCTCGCCACCAACGAGAGCTACCGGGACGTCGCGCTGCGCCGTGGCGGCAAGCGGCCGGAGTCCGTCTTCGTGGTGCGCAGCGCGCCCGACACCGCCCGTTTCCGCCCGGTGCCGCCCGAGCCGGAGCTCAAGCGCGGGCAGCCCCATCTGCTGTGCTACCTGGGCGTGATGGGGCCGCAGGACGGTGTCGACTACGCCCTGCGGGCGCTGGCGAAGCTGCGCGACGAGCAGGGCCGGACCGACTGGCACGCGGTGTTCGTGGGCGGCGGCGACACCTTCGACGCGATGGTCGAACTGTCCCGGCGGCTCGGACTCGCCGACCGGGTGCAGTTCACCGGCCGGGTGTCCGACGCCGACCTGGCGCGCTACCTGTCCACCGCGGACGTCTGCCTCTCCCCGGACCCGCGCAACCCGCTCAACGACGTGTCGACCATGAACAAGGTCCTGGAGTACATGGTGATGGGCCGGCCGATGGTCTCCTTCGACCTCCGGGAGGCCCGGGTCTCCGCCGGTGACGCCGCCCTCTACGCGCCCGCCAACGACGAGTCCGAGTTCGCCCGGCTGGTCGCGCAGCTGATGGACGACCCGGAGCGGCGGGCCCTGATGGGCAAGGTCGGCCAGGAGCGGATCAACGGGCCGCTCGCCTGGCGGAACTCCCAGCGGGCCCTGCTCGCCGCCTACGCCGCCGCCTGCGGTGACGGCGCCCCGGCGGCGGGCGGCCGGGGCAGGGCGGGGAGAAGGCAGCGCCGTTGAGCGAGGACACGATCCGCCTGGTCACGATCGGCCGGATCCTCCGTCGGCGGTGGCGGCTGCTCGCCGTCCTCACCGTCCTGGGGGCGCTGGTCGGCTACGGCAGCTCACTGCTGTTCCCGCCGAGCTACACCACCTCGTCGTCCGTGCTGCTGCCGGGGGTCTGGCAGGAGCGCGAGCTGATGACCCAGGCGGAGATCGCGACCAGTTCGGTGGTGGTCGACCGGGCGGCCGCCGCGCTCAAGTGGAGCGGGGTCAACGGCGGCAAGCTGCAGAGCCGGGTGAGCGCCACCGCCGCGGACGGGAACATCATCAAGATCTCCGGCACCGCGGAGACCCCGGAACGCGCCCAGCAGCTCGCCGACCAGATGGCCAAGCAGTTCGTCGGCTTCGCCGCGCGGATGGCGGGCGACGGCACCGACCCCGAGGCGGCCCAGCCCGAGCAGCTGCGCCAGCTGGTCGTCCAGACCGGCCAGCGCATCACCGACCTGGCCAACTCGGTCGGGCCGGGGCAGACCGTGGAGAGCGTGCAGGTCCGTACCGAGCTGGAGAAGCTGCGCACCGCGCTGCAGGACGCCGTCAAGAAGCTGGACCAGGTCGACCTGGCCGCCAACAAGGCCAACATGGTCGTCATGGGCACGGCGGCCCGGCCGACCGGCCAGGCACCGCCGACCCGGGTCCAACTCGTCGCCGCCGGCGCGCTGGTGTTCCTCCTGCTCGGGGTGGTCGGGCACCTCACGGCCGCCCGGATGAGCCGTCGGCTGCGCACCGAACCGGAGATCGCCGCCGCGCTGGGCACCGAACTGCTCGGCACCGTCGACGTCCCCGGCGGGGGGGGGGGCCGGGGCTCGTTCCGTACGCGTGGGGAGGACCGGGCGGATGAGCACGGCGGGGGAAACGACGGCCGGGGGCACGGCCGGGGAGTTCGAGGCCGGGGAGGAGCCGGAGAAGCGGGTCACCTGGGCGGAGCTGTACTTCGACCTGGTCTTCGTCTTCGCGATCACCCAGGTCTCCGGACTGCTGCACCACCAGCACGACCTGACCGGTCTGGTCCGGGCCCTGGTGGTGTTCGTGCCGGTGTACTGGTGCTGGGTCGGCACCACCGTGCAGGCCAACATCCGCGACGTGGACAACCCACGCGACCGCCTGGGCATCCTGCTGGTCGGACTGGCCGGCCTGTTCATGGCGCTCGCCGTCCCGGGCGCGTACGGCGGCCGGGGCGTGCTGCTGGGCGCCGCGTACTGGCTGGCCCGGGTGGTGCTGCTGCTCCTGCTGGTGCGCGTCCCGGGGGTGTGGCGCGGTCCGTACGGGGCGGGCGTGCTGGTCAGCGGACCGCTGCTGCTGGCCGGCGGGCTGCTGCCGGACGGGCCGCGGCTGGTGCTGTGGGCGGCGGCCGCGCTCTGCGACCTGGCCGCACCGCTGGTGTTCCGGCGGCGGCTCGCCAAGGTGGCCTACCACCCGTCGCACATGCCGGAGCGGTTCGCGCTGTTCCTGCTGGTGGCGCTCGGCGAATCGGTGGTCGGGATCGGCGGCTCGGCCGCCGCAGCCCGGCTGGACGCTGCCGAACTGGCCGCCGTGGCAGCCGCGTTCACCATCTCGGCCGGGCTGTGGTGGCAGTACTTCGTGTTCGCGGCGGACGCGATGCGGCACGCCGTGGAGGTCGCCGACTCCCGGCGGGACGTGATCCGGCGGGTCTTCCAGTACGGGCACCTGGCCCTGGCGGCCGGGGTGATCGGGGTCGCGGTCGGCTTCGCGGAGACGGTCGCGGACCCGTGGCGGGCGCTCGGCGCCGGACCGGTGGGGCTGCTCTACGGCGGCTGCGGGCTGTACCTGCTGACCTTCGGGTACACCCGCTGGATGATGTTCCGGCTGGTCTCGACCACCCGGATCGTCGCGGCGGTGGTGGTGCTGGGGCTGCTGCCCGCGATGGTGCGGCTGCCGGCCCTGGTGGTGCTGGTGGTGCTGGCCGTGCTGCTGGTGGCGCTCAACGGGGTGGAGCACGTGCGGGTGGGGCGGGCGGCCGCGGGCGGCGCTGCGGCCCCGGTTTCCCCCTCGGACCCGGTTTCCCCCTCGGACCCGGTCTCCCCCTCGGACCCGGCCACTGCTTCGGATTCGGCCGCCGCGACGGTGTCCGCCCCGGCGCCCGTGGAGTGAGTTGTCGGTGGGGCTGTGTAGCGTTCGGGGTGTAAGAGGGCGGGCGGCGCAGCAGCCGCGGTGTGGGAGGTAGATGTCGTGACGGACACGGTCGAGGCGGGCGTGGTCGAGGCCGGCGAGGGCGGCGGGCTGGAGCTGCCCGAGTCCTGGCGCGCGGTGCTCGGTGCCGAGACGGAGAAGCCGTACTTCGCGGAGCTGGCGGCCTTCGTGGCGGCCCAGCGCGCGGAGCACGAGGTGTTCCCGCCGAGCGGCCAGGAGTTCGCCGCGCTGCAGGCCACTCCGTACGAGAAGGTCCGGGTGCTGGTCCTCGGCCAGGACCCGTACCACGACAACGGCCAGGCCCACGGCATGAGCTTCTCGGTGCTGCCCGGGACGAAGACGCCGCCCTCGCTGCGCAACATCTTCAAGGAGCTGGACGCCGACCTCGGCATCCCGGCCCCCGACAACGGCTACCTGATGCACTGGGCCGAGCAGGGCGTGCTGCTGCTCAACGCGGTGCTCACGGTCCGCGCCCACGAGGCCAACTCGCACAAGGCGAAGGGCTGGGAGAAGTTCACCGACGCGGTGATCAAGGCGGTGAGCGAGCGCGAGGAGCCGGTGGTCTTCGTGCTGTGGGGCAACTACGCCAAGAAGAAGCTGCCGCTGATCGACACCGAGAAGCACGTGGTGGTCCAGGGCGCGCACCCGTCGCCGCTGTCCGCCAAGCTGTTCTTCGGCAGCCGCCCGTTCTCGCAGATCGACTCGGCGCTGGACGGCTTCGGCGGCGAGCCGATCGACTGGCGGGTGCCGGACCTCAAGCAGGGCTGACGCACGATCGTGCCGTAGGCGGCCGTGGCCGGGCGGGGTTCGGATTCCCGTCCGCCCACGGCCACTTGTCGTTCACCGGTGGCGGCCGTCGGCCGGGGCCGGGTGTGCTTAGCTGGTGGCGACCGGTCGCCGGACCGGTTCGACGGGGGTGGGAGTCGGCTCGAAGGGGCGGTACGTGCGCGGGGTGGGACGGGCAGGAACGATGCGGTGGGTCGGGCTGGCGGCGGGTCTGGCGCTGCTGGCGGTCGCCGGGTGCGGTAGCGGGGGCGGGGTGAACGGACCCGGAGCCTCCGCGGTGTCCGGGGCATCCGGAGCGCCCGGGGCCCCCGGAGGCTCCGCCGGGACTCCGGCGGCCGGCGCCACGGGCCTCAACCAGCTTCCCGGGCAGGCCTTCTACGTCTCCGACCGCACCAACGCCGCCCAGCAGGTCGCGGCGCTGCGCGGCCAGGGCCGTGCGGCCGAGGCCGACACCCTGCTGCGGATCGCCGCCCAGCCCTCCTCCCAGTGGCTCGGTGAACAGAGCGCCCGGGAGATCGCCGACCAGGTGAGCCGCCGGGCCACCGAGGCGGGCCGGACGGCCGTCTTCGTCGCGTACGACATCCCGCACCGGGACTGCGGCCAGTACTCGGCCGGCGGCGCCGCCGACGCGGCCGCGTACCGTTCCTGGATCACCGGCGTCGCCGGGGCCCTCGGCGACCGCAAGGCCTGGGTGGTGCTGGAGCCGGACGCCGTCGCCCACACCCTGGACACCTGCGGGATCAAGGGCGACCTGGCCGCCGAGCGGTACGGCCTGCTGGCCTTCGCCGTGCAGGAGTTGAAGAAGCGTCCGAACGTCCGGGTCTACCTGGACGCGGGCAACCCGGGCTGGGCCCAGGACCCGGACGAGATGGCCGCGGCGCTGCGCAAGTCCGGCATCGCGGCGGCGGACGGCTTCGCCGTCAACGTCGCCAACTTCTACCCGACCGACCGGAACGCGGACTACGGCAACCGGCTCTCCGCCGCCCTCGGCGGCAAGCACTTCGTCATCGACACCAGCCGCAGCGGCAACGGCTCGGCGGGCGCCGAGTCCTGGTGCAACCCGCCCGGCCGGGCCCTCGGCGAGGCGCCGACCACCGAGACCGGGCGGCCCGGGGTCGACGCCTACCTGTGGATCAAGAACCCGGGGGAGTCGGACGGCGAGTGCGGCCGCGGCGAGCCCCGGGCGGGCGAGTTCTGGCTGCCGTACGCGCTCGGGCTGGCGCAGGCGGCGCGCTGAGCGGAGCCGCGCGCCCGGCCCGGTCCGGCGGCGCCCGGCGCGGGCTGTCCGCTCAGCCGCCGACCTGGACCCAGCGGGCGACCGACGGGGTGCCGGCCGCGTCCGTCAGGAACAGCATGTACCAGCCGGGCGGCAGCAGGTTCGGGTTGCCCGGGAGGGTGAGCGAGAGCCCGTCGGCGGTGCGTCCGGTGATGTCCAGCGCGACCGAGCGCTGCTCGACGTCGGTCACGTGGGTCACCGAACTGGGCCGGATCAGCTTGGCGGTGGTCACCGCGTCCGGCCGGGCGGTGCCGATCCGGACGGTGCCGCCGAGCTTCGCCGCCGCGGGCGCGGCCGTCACCTCGGGGCGGTCGCCGTGGTACAGGTACGGCGGGGTGTAGATCTCGATGCGCTGCTCGAAGCCGCCGGGCTGGGTCTCGGCCTTGTCGGCGAACAGCGGGTTGGAGCCCAGGACGGCGACCCGGCCGTCCGGCAGCAGCAGCGCCTCGGAGTGGTAGTCGCGGCCGACGGTGGGCTCGGCGGCGGTGCTGAACGTCCGGGAATCCGGGTGGTACACCTGGGCCTTGAGCAGGTCGCTGTCGCCCCGGCCGCGGTAGCCGCTGGAGCCGCCGGTGGTGAACACGGTGTCGTCCGGGAGGACCACGCTGTTGAGGTAGCGGGTCCCGCCGGCCGGCAGGTCCGGGCCCGGGACGAAGGCGGGCTCGGGCGCGGACAGGTCGACGATGTCCGTGCGGGCCGTGGACAGCGGGGACTCGCCCACCCCGCCGCCGCCCAGCACCATGACCTTCTGGGCCTGCGCGGGCGGCAGCAGCACCGAGGCGGAGGTCTCGGTCAGGTTCGGGTCGCGCAGGCCGGGGACGGGCCGGAAGCCGTTGGTCGAGAGGTCCCAGAGGCCCGGCTCGCGGCCCTTGTCGGCGGGGCCGTAGCCCGCGTTGGAACCGGAGTAGAAGAGCTTGCCGCTCGCGGTCAGGAAGATCGACGGGTAGGTCGGGAAGTAGCGGTCGGGGGCCTTGGCCCAGGTCCTGGACTTGGGGTCGTAGACCTCGTTGTCGTTGCCGTTGAGGATCAGCCCGGTGTCGTCCAGGCCGGAGACGGTGACCACCCGGCCGTCGCCCAGCCCGGTCAGGGTCGGGTACCAGCGGGCGTGCGCCATGTCGGTGACCTGCTCGTAGAGCTCGGTGTCCGGGTTGAACTCGAAGGCGGAGCGGATGCCCTGGTAGTCCTGCTTGTCCAGGGTCAGCTTCTCGCTCTGCCCGTACAGGTTGTGGGCGTCGACGCCGGTCAGCCCCTTGATCCGGTACTGGGCGGGGGAGTCGCTCACGTAGTCCCGGCCCTCGCCGACCGCCTCGACGAACACGTGCTGCTCGCCGGCCGTGACGACGGTCTGCTTCCCGGCACCGGTCTTGGTCGCGGCGGGGACGGTCACCTGGACGGTGCTGGCGTACTCCCGGCCGTTCGGGGCGACGAACACGGTGCCCTTGGGGAAGGTGCGGTCGCGCTCCGGGCTCTCGTTGCGCACCCGCATCACGCCTGCCGCCTTCTTCACCGCGCCGTCCAGCTTCTCGTACCGCTGGGTGCCGCCGGCCACCAGCACCCGGCCGTCCGGGAGGGAGGCGTGGCCGCCGCAGAACATGTCGGCGGGGGTGGGTATCAGCTTGTAGCTGTTCTTCGCCGGATCCCAGAGCAGGCTCTTGAAGGTGCCCGCGTTGAACTGCTTCTCGTCGTTGCCGGAACCGGCCACGATCAGCACCTTGCCGGTGCGCAGCAGGGTGGCGTGGACGGCGTTGACCCGGAACGCGGCGGGCAGCGACAGGGTCTGCCAGTGGCCGTACTGCGCCTTGTACTCGGGGCGGTTGATCACGTACTGGTGGTACTGGTCGCCGGCGAAGCCGAGGACGGCCGGGGCGTTCATCCCGGCGACGGTCAGCGCGACGGTGCTGCCGAGGGCGAAGCGCTTGGTGCGGCCGGTCTTGTGGATCTTCACGGTGGGTGGTCCCCTCAGGAGGCGGGCGGGTCGGGGGCGGGGCGGCTCAGCGGGTGGGTGTGCTCTCGGCGCTCTCGGGGCTCTCGACGTGGTCGGCCCTCTCGACGCGGTCGGGCGCCGGGTCGTCGGGCCGGACGAGGCGGAGCGTGACCGTCGGGGCGTCGGGCGCGGGCGCTCGGAGGGTGAGGGTCGGGCTGTCGAGCGCGTCGGGCCGGGGTGGCGCCGGTGCCGCTGCCCCTGCCCCTGCTGCCGCCGCCGGTCCGGTGCGGCCGAGGGCGTGGCGCGGGCGGCGCTTCTCCAGCAGGACCTTGGGGGCCGCCGTCGGGTCGCCGGTCACGGTCAGGGTGGCGGTGGGCCGGGTGCGCAGCCGGCGGACGGCGTCGCCCGCCGAGATCAGCAGCGGCAGTACGGTCAGCCCCAGGGCGATGCAGGCCCAGGTGCGCATCGCCACGTGGTCGTAGCCGGTGTGGAAGGACGCGGCGACGGCGCCGCCGAACACCACCGCCCAGAACAGGTGGTAGCGGAAGGTGCCGAGCCGGTCGGCGCTGGCCTCCCGGCCCTTGGGCGTCACCACGAAGCCGCCGCGGCGGCGCACCAGCGTCTGGAGCAGCGAGGCCGCGTACACCGGGCCGCAGAGTGCCGACATCACCATGCCCGCGACCCCGGAGGATCCGGCCGGCTCGTGCGGGCTCACGTTGTGCTTGCGGTTCCAGGTGTAGAGCAGGAGTTGGAGCGCGGCGGCGTCGCTGTAGAGCATCATCCAGAGCTCCGAGGAGACGTGCACGCCGGAGGCGCCGAAGCCCAGGTAGAGCACGCTGGACACCCCGCCGAGCAGCCAGGTGAGCGCCGCCATCGGGTAGAAGCCCACCATCAGCGTGTAGTTGAGCAGCCGGCCGGGCGACAGCCGCCAGAGCACCCGCCAGTACTGGGTGAGCAGGGTCTCGTAGGTGCCGCGGCTCCAGCGCAGTTGCTGGGAGAAGAAGTCGGTCCAGGAGGACGGGCCCTCGCCGACGGCGAGGACGTCCGGGGTGTACACGGACTTCCAGTTCTCCCCGGTCTCCGGGTTCCGGTTGCGGTGGAACTCCAGACCGGTCGCCATGTCCTCCGTGACGGAGTCGTACAACCCGCCGATCGACCGGAGCGCGTGGATTCGGACGGCGTTGTTGGTGCCGACGAACATCGGTGCGCCGTAACGGTTTCCGGCGCGCTGGATGAGTGCGTGGAAGAGGTACTGCTGGCTCTCGGAGAATTTGGTGACGGCCGAACCCGAGCTGCGGTAGTTCCCGTACACCTGAGGTCCGACCACGAATGCCACGTCCGGATCGCGGAAGTAGCCGAGCATGCGCTCGCAGAAGTCGGGCAGCGGGACGTGGTCGGTGTCGACGGACACCCAGAAGTCGTAGTCGTCGCCGTGGGCCTGGAGCCAGGCGTTGTAGTTGCCGTGCTTCGACCGGGCGCGGAACCGCCCCTTCGGCCGGTTCCAGTGCGGCCGGCCGGAACGGGTGAAGTGGTGGACGCCCAGCTCGGTGCAGAGGGCGCGCATTGCAGGATCGTTTCCCTCGTCCAACAGCCAGACGTCGTACGGTCCTTCGTGCCGGACGTCGCGCGCCGCCACCAGCGTGGCCCGCACCATCTCCGGCGGCTCCTTGCCGGGCACGCAGGTGGTGAGGAACGCGACCCGGGTGCCGGACTCCGGCGTCACCGGTATCGGGTCCCGGGCCACCAGGGTGGCGTGGGTGTTGGACACCACGTTGACCAGCCGGAACAGCTCGACCACCGCGATGATGCCGATCATCACCTTGTCCCCGAGCAGCACCAGGACATCGGTCTCGTCCGGGCGTTCCGGCCAGTGCTCCGGCAGCAGCAGCCAGACCAGCAGGACCACCTCCACCAGCGGGGCCGCCACCAGCAGCAGGGCGGCCCGTAACCGGTGCGGATCGTGCCGCAGCAGGCTCCGGTACTGGACCCGGTACGGGGTGTCCGGCCGCGCGCCCTCGTCCGTACCCGGCTGCGCGGCTGCGGACGCCCGCGCACCGTCCGGCTCCGGCCGGTACACGCCGCCACCGAGCTCCCGGTCCTCGTCCGGATCGACGGCCGGGCCCGCCAGACGGCTGAAATGGCCGTAGTCGTACGGCGCTTCGGGCACCGGCTCGGTGCGCAGCGCGGCCTCGTCGAGCTGCCCCGCGCCCCGGCGGCGGCTTCGGCCCGATCGGTCCTCGCGGGCCGTTCCGGCACCCCTCCGTCGCGTGGACGGGTCGGTCATGACGTGCTCCCCCCGGAGTTCTGCGGCTTGCTGTGCTCGGCGGCGCTCGCCTCGCCCCGGAGCCGCCCGGGCAGAACGCGATACCGGGAATCCCGTACCGGGAACCCGATACGTGGAGTGTGTGCGACCGGATTGGTTGCGGGCCGGCACGACGGCTTCGAATGCGGGATCCCGGCGCACCGTCCAGCTTCCCCACCGGGCGTGACGGGATCCGTGGCTTGCTCAACTCTCCTGGAGCGTAACGCCGATCGCAACAGTTCCACACGACGATCGCTGCTCAGGCGTCAAGATGCCACGATTCCCGGCCACGGTGGCTCGCGATGGTGCTAATGCGGGGGAATTCGGCACGACGGTGAGTGGACGGTGCCACAGCGGGTATGCGAACGGCCGGACCGCCGAGAGGAGTTGTCGTCCCAGGTGCGGTCCGGCCGGGTGCGGAGGCCGGGCCGGGCCACCGGGGGACGGCGGCGGGCCCGCGGTATGTCGACCGGAGCCACAGCGGGGTGCGTCGCTGCGTCGCCCGGCCACATGTCGCCGGTC
Organism: Kitasatospora sp. NPDC059088; assembly: GCF_042738155.1. Lineage (NCBI taxonomy): Bacteria > Bacillati > Actinomycetota > Actinomycetes > Kitasatosporales > Streptomycetaceae > Kitasatospora > Kitasatospora sp. NPDC059088. The sequence goes on from NZ_JBHYGR010000038.1 coordinate 55,128, forward strand.
CCACCGCACACCTACGGTTCCGACGTCCACCCTGCGGGCGCCCGGCCCGCCCCACCGGAGGTACTCCCGCGTGAGCCAGTTCCCCTTGCAGCCCGAGGAGTCGACCGTCCCCGTACCCGGCGGGGACCTGGCCGTCCTGCGCTGGCCCGCCGACCGGCCGGGGGCCCCGACGGTCGTGGCGGTGCACGGGATCACCGCCAACGGCCTCGCCTGGTACGAGGTCGCCCGCCGGCTCGCCGGGCGGGTCACCCTGCTCGCGCCCGACCTGCGGGGGCGCGGCGCCAGCCGGTCGGTCGCCGGACCGTACGGGCTGGCCCGGCACGCCGACGACGTGGCCGCGCTGATCACCGGCCTCGGTGCCGGACCCGTCACGGTGGTCGGCCACTCGATGGGCGCCTGGGTCACCGCCCTGGCCGCCGTCCGGCACCCCGGACTCGTCCGCCGGGTCCTGCTGGTGGACGGGGCGCTGAGCTTCCCGCTCCCCGAGGGCGTCCGCGAGGAGGACGCCCTGGCCGGGGTGCTCGGCCCCGCGTTGGCCCGGCTGTCGATGACCTTCCCGGACCGCGCCGCCTACCGGGAGTTCTGGCAGCGCCACCCGGCCTTCGGCGGCGGCTGGTCCGACGGCGTCGACGCCTACACCCAGCGCGACCTGGTCGGCGCCGAGCCCGAACTGCGCTCCTCCTGCGTCCTGGAGGCCGTACAGACCGACGGCGCCCAGGTCCTGCTGGACGGCGAGGCGGCCGGGGCCGTGCACCGGCTGCCCTGCCCGGCCGAACTGCTCTGGGCGGAACGCGGCCTGCTCGACGAGCCGCAGGGCCTCTACGACCGGCAGCGGATCGGACTGTCCGGGCTGGACCGGGAACGGGTGCCGGCCTCGCCCGTGCCGGACACCAACCACTACTCGATCCTCTGGGGCGGGGCCGGGGCCGGGCTCATCGCCCGCAAGCTGCTCGCGGACGTCCCCGCGGCCGGCTAGGGCCTGTCCGGCGGATCTTGCCAGGCGCGCGACGCCGGGCATCCCGCCTGGACGCACGCCCGAATCGCCCAAGTACGTCCAGTACGAGGCCGACTCGGGCGCACGCCCAGCCGGGCGCCCAACGCCGCGCGCTGATCTGCCAAGATCCGCCGGACAGGCCCTAGGCCCGGAGGGACGTCCTGCCGCCCGGGTCCGGCCCGGCCCGGCCCGTCAGCCCGCCGCGCCGAGGAAGCTCTCCCAGCCGCCGGACGGCGCCTGGCCGACGTTGAGGGTGCGCAGCTTGCGCAGGGTCGACTGGTCCTGCACCTCCAGCCATTCGACCAGCTGCTTGAAGGAGACCAGCCGGACGTCGGGCTTGCCCGCGATCGACTTGAGGGCCTCCTCGACGGCGTCCATGTAGATGCCGCCGTTCCACTGCTCGAAGTGGTTGCCGACGAAGAACGGCGCGCGGTTGCTGTTGTAGGCGCGGTCGAACCCGGCCAGGTAGGAGTTGGTCGCCTGGGTGCGCCAGTCGTTGTACTTGGACGGGTCGCCCTTGGTGCTGCCGCTGGACTGGTTGGCCAGGATGTTGTAGTCCATCGACAGGACCTGGAAGGTGTGTCCGGGGAAGGGTATGGACTGGAGCGGGAAGTCCCAGATCTTGCCGTCCTGCACCTTCTGCGGCCATATCTGCAGCCCGCCGGAGGAGCTCGCGTCGTACTTCCAGCCCAGCTTCGCGATGGTCGGCAGCAGCGCCTTCTGGCCCTCCAGGCACGGGGTGCGGCCGCCGATGAGCTCCTTCTTGTAGTCGAAGGGCAGCGGGTCGACGTCGGTGAAGCCGGTGTTGGTCCGCCACTGGGTGACGAAGGAGACCGCCTGGTCGATCTCGCTCTGCCAGTCGTCCGGGGTCCACATGTTGACCCCGTTCTTGTCCGGGCGGCTGGAGCAGAAGTGCCCGTTGAAGTGGGTGCCTATCTCGTGCCCGGCGAGCCAGGCCTGGCTGATCAGCTTGAGGGTGCTCTTGACCGCGCCGTCCGACAGGTACGGGATGTCGGAGGCGCCGACCGCGTGCTTCGGCGGGTGGTACAGCTGCGACTTGCCCTTGGGCAGGGCGTAGATGCCGGAGAGGAAGAAGGTCATGGTGGCCTTGTACTGCTCCGCCAGCTTGAGGAAGCGGGGGAACTGGCCGTCGTCGGTGCCGCCCGCGCCGTCCCAGGAGAAGACCACGAACTGCGGCGGGCGCTCGCCCGGCTTGAGCTTCTCGGGCTTGGGCTGGTTCGGCTGCGGACCGGTGTCCGCGTTGGACCCGTCGCCGATCGGGGCGCCCTTGGGCACCACCGCCTGGGTCGGGTCGGTGGTGCCGCTCTGGCCGGCGTCGGCGTTGCCGCCGGAGGAAGGTGAGCTGGAGTTCTGCCCCGAACCGGATTCGCTGCTGGAACAGGCCGAGACCGCGCCGAGGGCCGCGGTCGCGGCGGTCGCACTGAGCACCGTCCTGCGCGAGATGCTGGTCATGGTCTCCCCTGGGTGCCGATCGGCCGGTGGTGAGGGCGGTCCGGGCCGCACCGGTCAAATCGGGCAATTGATGAATATTCCGCCGTTAGCATGTCATGTCGCCGCAGCGGCTTCCAAGGTCGCCGGGCTCCGACGACAGTGAACACGCCGGGGGCGCCCGGCCGGGCTGCAGGAATTCGTCGTCTGTTGCGGTCCTGTGACGCTTCGCATCGCGTGCCGTCAGGGGAGTACGGTACCGCCGCTCGGCCGACACCGGTCAGAGTTCGTCAGCGCTCGTCGGGGGCTTCGCCCGTAAGGGACAATTGTGCTCCTGGCAGCCCCCCGCGGCCCGGCCATGCCCCGGCCCGGTCCGGCCCGGGCGCGTCCGCACGTCGTCGGACGCCACCGGTCGTTGCGGGGACGGCTCAGAGCACGGCCAGCCGCCGGTGGCGGCGCACTACCCGCGCGATCGCGGTGCTGACGGCGGTGGCCGCCGCGCAGGAGACCGCCAGGCTCAGCCAGGCGGTGTTGAACCAGTGGCTGTTCAGCCAGCCCAGTGTCACGATGTACGCGGCCCAGACCAGCGCCGCCAGCGCCGACCAGTGCAGGAAGCGGTGCGGGTGGGCGGGGGAGTGGCCGATGGCCAGGTCCAGGACGGTCCGCCCGGCTGGCACGAACCGTGCCACCACCACCATTGCGGCCGCCCCGGCATGCGGGCGTTCGAGCAGCGACTGCTGGACCCTGGTCACGCTGGCCGCCAGTTTCGGGCGCCGGGCGAGCCGGCGCTGCAGCAGCGGGGCCCCGCGCCGGGCCAGGTGGAGCAGGAGGACGTCCCCCAGGAAAGAGGCGACCGCCACGCCCAGGCCGAGCAGCACCGGGGCGCCGTTGATCTGAGCCGTCTTGAGCACGGCCAGGATGACCAGCGTGCCGCTCGGGATGAAGGGGAGCAGCGCGTCGCCGAGTACGGCGAAGAGCGCAAGGGCGCAGATCCACGAGGATCCGATCGCCGCCACGAAGTTCAAGGCCCTACTCCCTCCACGCCGCCCTGGTGGAGCAGGTGGCTCTGGGGCCAACGCTAGCGCCTCGACTTTTCATGCCATGAAGCACCCCGGTGCGCCGGAGGTCACAGTGGACGGCCACGGCCTGCGGATCCCGTCCCGGAGAACGGCCCCCGACGTGCTCGAATCTCATTCGAATCTCATCCGGGCCGTCCCTGCACCGCCCTCGGACCACGCCGACATCCGACGGTCGGTACGGGAACAGCGAGCCCCCGGCCGTGGTTGACGCCGGTCGGCAGCGACCGCCGGGCCGTCCGGGACCCGCGGTCGCCGATGACGCCCGGCTCGGAGCAGAGCCGGACCACGACAGCCAGGAGGCGGACGGCATGACCACCGAGGACCAGCACGAGCACGGAACCGGGCCCGCGGCCGACGAGGCGATCCGGGGCACCGCCCGCGGCACGGCTCCCGCCCCGCTCTCGATCCTCGACCTGGCCACCGTCGGCGTCGGTCACACACCCAGCGAGGCCCTGGCCGCCACCACCGAACTGGCCCGCCGCGCCGAGCAGTGGGGCTACCACCGCTTCTGGGTCGCCGAGCACCACGGCATGCCCGGAGTGGCCAGCTCCACCCCGGCCGTCCTGCTCGCCCACCTCGGGGCCAACACCACCACGCTGCGCCTCGGTTCGGGCGGTGTCATGCTGCCCAACCACGCCCCGCTGGCCATCGCCGAACAGTTCGGCCTGCTGGAGGCCCTGCACCCCGGCCGGATCGACCTCGGCCTCGGCCGCGCCCCCGGCACCGACCAGGCCACCGCCCGGGCGCTGCGCCGCGGCGTCTCCGAGGGCGCGGACGACTTCCCGCTCCAGCTCTCCGAGCTGACCCACTTCCTCGACGGGGACTTCCCCTCCGGCCACCCCTACGAGCGGCTGACCGCCGTGCCCAAGGGCGAGGGCCGCCCGCCGGTGTGGCTGCTCGGTTCCTCCGGCTTCAGCGCCCAGCTGGCGGGCCGCCTCGGCCTCCCCTTCGCCTTCGCCCACCACTTCAGCAGCGCCAACACCGTTCCGGCCCTGGACCTGTACCGGACGTCCTTCCGCCCGTCCGCCGTCCTCGGCGAGCCGTACGCGCTGATCGGCGTGAGCGCCGTCGCCGCCGAGGACGAGAGCGCCGCCCGCCGCCTCGCCCGTTCCGCGGCGCTCGGCATGCTCCGGCTGCGGCGCGGCAACCCCGGCCCGATCCCCACCCCGGAGGAGGCCGAGGAGTACCCGTACAGCCCGGTCGAGGCGGACTTCGTCGACAACTGGCTGGACAACGTGGTGCTGGGCGACCCGGGCCACGTCGCGGACGGCCTGGAGGCCCTGCGCAAGCGGACCGGCGTGGACGAGCTGATGGTCACCTCGCACATCCACGGCCACGAGACCCGGCTCCGCTCCTACGGGCTGATCGCCGAGGCCTACGGCCTGACGGGACCGGCCTGACGGCCCCGCCCCGCCCCGGCCTAGCGGCCGCTCGGGGCGGGGCGGCCCTCACGGAGTATCGCCGCGACGAGTTCGGCCTCGCCCGGCCGGGCGAAGTACCAGCCCTGGGCGGTGTCGCAGCCGGTGAGCCGGAGCCGCTCGGCCTGGGCGGCGCTCTCGATGCCCTCGGCGGTGACGGTCAGTCCCAGGGTGTGGGCCAGCTGCACCATGGCGCCGACGATCTGCTCGTCCGCGTCGCTGCGCCGGGACCGGAGCTCCGGGACGGCCGACCGGTCGGCCGCCGTCGCCGCCGTGCCCGCCGTCGTCGCCGCTGCGCTCAGGACCGCGGCCGGGGCCGGGTCCCGGAAGCCCTCGATGAACGTTCCGTCGAGTTTCAGGACGTGCACCGGCAGCCGGGACAGGTAGGCCAGGTTGGAGTAGCCGGTGCCGAAGTCGTCGATCGCGATCCGCACGCCCATGTCGGCGAGCGCCTGCAGGGCCTGCAGCGGGCGGCCGCCGGGGCCGAGCAGGGCGCTCTCGGTGATCTCCAGTTGCAGCAGCCGGGCGGGCAGGCCGGTGCTTTCGAGGGCGCGGGCGACGTCGGCGACGACGTCGGAGTCCCAGATCTGGCGGGCCGCCAGGTTGACGCTCACGAAGGTCTCGGTGTCCGGGAACTCGGTGAGCCACTGCCGGGCCTGGCGGCAGGACTCCTCCAGCACCCACTTGCCGAGCGGCACGATGGCGCCGGACTCCTCGGCGAGCGGGATGAAGCGGTCGGGGGAGAGGGTCCCGTAGCGGGGGTGGCGCCAGCGGACGAGCGCCTCGGCGCCTCGCACCGTGCCGTCGGCCAGGCCGACCAGCGGCTGGTACTCGATGGTGAACTCGCCACGCTCCAGGGCCGGCCGCAGTGCGGTGGCGAGGAGCTGGCGGGTCAGCTGGTGGGCTCCGCGGTCCGGGTCGTAGAGGGTCCAGCGGGCGCGGCCGTCGGCCTTGGACCAGTAGAGGGTGGCGTCGGCGTCCTTGACCAGGTCGGTCGGGGTGGTCTCGTGCACCGACCGTTCGACGACGCCGACGCTGGCGGTGATCACCAGCCGGTGCCCGGCGACGTCGAAGGGACGTTCCAGCAGCTCCAGGATCCGCCCGGCCAAGGCGGTCAGCTGCTCGCTGCCGTCGCTGTCGGGGACCAGGACGGCGAACTCGTCGCCGCCCATCCGGGCCACCAGGTGGGCGTCCTGCCCGGCGGTGTCGGCAGCCTCGGCGGCGTGGGCGGGGCCGGTGAGTCCGCGCTGGAGCCGGGCGGCGACGGCGATCAGCAGCTGGTCGCCGATGTGGTGGCCGAGGGTCTCGTTGATCGCCGCGAAGCCGTCGAGGTCCAGGTAGCAGACGCCCACCCGGCGCACTTCCACCGCGGTTTCCGCGGCTCGGCCGGACCTCTCGGCGGCCGGCAGGCAGGCGGCGTCGAGCCGCTCGAAGAAGGAGGTCCGGTTGGGCAGCCGGGTCAGTGGATCGTGCAGGGCCTGGTACTCCAGGCGGTCCCCGAGCCGGCGCTGCTCGGTGAGGTCCTCGACCAGCGCCAGGGTGTAGAGCGGCTGCCCGGCGGGGTCCCGGATCAACGAGACCGTCACCTTGCTCCAGACCGTGTGGCCCTCGCGGTGCCGGAGCTGCTTCTCCACGCGGAACCGTTCCCGCTCGCCGTGGACGAGCCCGTCGAAGAGCCGGTGCGGCAGGCCTTCCGGGTCGATGATCTCGTGCAGGTGGATGCGGGCCAGCTCGCCGACGCCACGGCCGATCAGGGCGGCGAAGGCGGGGTTGACCTCGATGATCCGGTCCTCGGGGTCGATCAGGGCCATGCCGATGACGGCATCGCAGAAGGCGGCCCGGAAGCGGGACTCGCTGGCCCGGAGGGCCGCCAGCAGTCGGTCGGTCCCGCCGCCCGTCCGGTCGGTGCCGGCCGGTCCGCCCGGGTGCGCACCGTTGGCCAACGGGGCCGAGCAGGTGGGGCAGAGCCGCACCTCCGGGTAGGCGCCGACCGGTGCGGCGAGGCCCACCGGTTCGAGGCCCACCTGATCGAGGCCGACCGGTTGGAGGACCGGCGCGGTGAGGAGGCGGTGGTGGGACGAGCGGTGGTGTGACGATTCCTCGTGTCGCACGCCTGGGTGGTGTGCGTCGGCCCGCTCGTTCTGGCCCGGCACGGCATGCTCCCGTCCGCTGCTGACGCTTGACGATGGTCTGCCTGGCCGGTCGGGATCCCGGCGGCCGGCTCCGCACTCTGTCGGGGCCTCGGGGCCGGTCCGCTGCGGGGCGTCCGCCGTGGGGCGCTGTCGCGCGGGGACCCGGGTGGAGAACAGGGCGCTGCGGCCGATCATAGGCCGCGACGGCAACGCGCCGTGACCGCCGGCAGGGTGATTCGCCCCGTTTGTGATCATGCGTGGTGGAACGTTCGGACGCCCCCGGTACACCTCACATGAGGTGCACCGGGAGCGCGTGCGCCGCTGGCGCGCCCCCGGACGCCGGTTGCGCGCCGGGTGCGGGGTCGGAGTGCGCCCCGGACGGGCCGGGGCGGCGGTCAGGCCAGCTTGGCGGTGAGGGTGATGGTGGTGCCGGTCAGGGCCTGGCTGACCGGGCAGTTGGCCTTCGCGTCCTCGGCGGCCTTCACGAAGCCGGCCTCGTCCAGTCCGGGCACCGCACCGGTGACGGTCAGGTGGATCCCGGTGATGCCGGTGCCGGGCTGGAAGGTGACGTCGGCCTGGGTGTCCAGCGTGGTGGGCGGGGTGCCGGCCTTGGCGAGGCCGTTGGAGAGGGCCATCGAGAAGCAGGCGGAGTGGGCGGCCGCGATGAGTTCCTCGGGGCTGGTCTTGCCGTTGGGCTCCTCGGCGCGGGCCGGCCAGGAGACGGGGTACTCGCCGATCCCGGAGGAGGCGAAGGTCACCTGCCCCTTGCCGTGCAGGAGGTCGCCCTCCCAGGCCGTGCGGGCGGTGCGGGTGGTTGCCACGATCGGTTCCTCCAGTGCTGAGGGACTGCTGAGTCGTCACGTCCGGTCATGCACGCACCAGACTAGGGGAAGCCCCGCCGTGGAGCCGGGTGGCCGCCGGCGCCTCCTCCCGCCGTCCGGATGCTGGACGGTTCCCCGGACGGTGCCGGTCCGGTGCGGGAGCCCTGTTAGATTTGCCGGGGTCCGAGCCCGGCCGCCGTACGGTCGGGTGACCACCCCAGACACCGGGAGCCGCCCCGATGACGGACCAGCCCACGACCCCCGCCGCCGGCGCGCCCGAGGGGATCGACGACGCGGTGCGGGCCGAACTGACCAGCCTGCGCGAGAGCATCGACAACATCGATGCCGCGGTGGTCCACATGCTGGCCGAGCGCTTCAAGGCGACCCAGCGGGTCGGCCGCCTCAAGGCCGAGCACAAGCTGCCGCCGGCCGACCCGGCCCGGGAGCGGGACCAGATCAAGCGGCTGCGGGAGCTGGCCGCCGGGGCCAAGCTCGACCCGGTCTTCGCGGAGAAGTTCCTGAACTTCATCATCGCCGAGGTCATCAGGCACCACGAGGCCATCGCCCGCGCCTGAACCCGGGCTACGGACCTCCCGCAGACCTGCTCCGGACGTGTTCCGAGGTGCCGCCGCGATGTCGGAGGCGGCTAAGTCCCGGATTTCGTGCGGCTCCCCGGTTGGCGTAGCGTGCAGGTTTCCCCAGCCGGAGAGGTGGAGCAGCGACGATGGCGGTGAACCTGCCCGAAACGCCGAGCGGAGCTCCCAGCGGATCCGCCGTACCAGCCGCCCGGGACGTCCAGGACGGACCGCCCGCTCCGGGCGCGTCCGGTGGGCGCGCCGAGGCCCGCCGCCGGGCCGGGGGGTCGCGCGGCCGCAAGGCCCGCCGGGCGGGGCGCCGTCCCCGGCCGTGGTGGGTCGAGATACCGGCGATGGCGGCGGTCGGCCTGCTGGTCGCCCTGCTGATCAAGACCTGCCTGTTCCAGGTCTTCACCATCCCGTCCGGTTCGATGGAGAACACCCTGCGGGTCGGCGACCGGGTCGGCGTGAACAAGCTCGCGCCGCTGACCGGTTGGACGCCGGAGCCGGGGCAGCCGGTGGTGTTCAAGGACCCGGGGAACTGGCTGCCGCCGCAGCCGGTCGACACCAACCCGTTGACCGACGCCGTGAGCTCGGTGCTGAGCTTCGTCGGGCTGGTGCCGCCGAAGGACGACAACTACCTGGTCAAGCGGGTCATCGCGACCGGCGGCCAGACCGTGCAGTGCACGGGCACTACGCTGACCGTGGACGGCAGGAAGGTCGATGAGCCGTACCTCCACCCCGGCGACGACTCCTGTGCGGGGCTGGACTTCGGTCCGGTGAAGGTGCCCTCGGGCTACATCTGGGTCGAGGGCGACCACCGCAGCGACTCGGCGGACTCGCGCTGGCACCGGCAGGGACCGGGCGGCGGCGCCGTGCCGGTGGGCAACGTGGTGGGCCCGGTGTCGGCCGTGGTGTGGCCGGTCAGTCACCTCGACTGGTTCGGCTGGACCGGCCGCTGACCCCGGCCGCCGTCGCGACCGCCTCGACCGGCACCTCCGCCTCCGTCTCCGCCACCGCCGGTCGGCTCGTCTGCGCGACGAAGGCGCCCGCCAGGACCAGCAGACCGCCCGCGACCTGCGGCAGCCCCAGGTGCTCGCCGAGCAGGACCCAGGCCAGCACGGTGGCGACCACCGCCTCCAGGTTGGCCACCACCCCCGCGATCGGCGGCGAGAGGTACCCGACGGAGACCACGCCGGTCAGGTAGGCGAGCACGGTCGCGATCAGGACCATCCAGGCGGCGGGGATCAGGGCGGGCAGGCTGTGCCCGTTCATCACCACGGACCCGCCCAGCAGGCCCCAGTCGGCCTGCCAGGGCCGGGTGAGGACGGTGAGCAGGACGGCGCCGACCAGCAGCCCGAACGCGCTGACGGCCAGCGGGTCGACCGGGCGGTCGCCCCGGCGGCCGGCGTCGGCGAGCAGGAAGTAGCCGACCTGGCAGCAGGCCGCGCCGAGGGCGAACAGCACGCCCAGCGCGTCGAAGCCCAGGCCGTTCCAGACCTCCACCACGCAGGCCAGCCCGGCCACCGCGACGCCGGCGCCGACGGCCGCGCCCCGGCTGATCGGCTTGCGCTGCACGAACTTGACGTAGCCGATCAGCAGCGGCGGCCCGAGGTACTCGATGAGCAGGGCGACGCCGACCGGGATGCGGGAGATCGCGGCGAAGTAGCAGGCCTGGACGCCGGCCACGGCGAGCAGGCCGAAGCCGATCAGCAGGCCGGGGCGGCGCAGGACGGCGTCGCGGTGCCGGTAGGCGATCGGGAGGAGGGCGACGGCCGCCCCGGTGACCCGGAGCCACACCACGTGCAGGGGGGAGAGTCCGGCCTCGATCAGTGGCTTGGCCGCGGTGCCGGAGCCGCCGAAGGCGAAGGCGGAGACCAGCGCGAGGCCGAGGCCGAGGGTTCTGCCCGAAGGGAGGGTGGGCGAGGCCGTTGATCTGTGCACTGGCGCATTGTGACAGTCATACCGATGTCGCGGTAAGGCGCCATTTCGGCATTTGGTCCTGGTCTGAACTGTCCGTAGAGGCGCGGTGACGCACCTCGGCCGGACCACCGACCCGAGGTCGGTGGTCCGGCCGAGATGCGCGCGCGGCGCGGGCGGAGCGGGGCGGCGATCAGCCCCCGGATCCCGTCCCCGTACCGGTGCCCCCGCCCGCCTCGCCGGTGGGCTGGGTGGTGGGCTGACCGGTGGGGTCGGTGGTCGGCTTGGTGGTCGGCGTCGGCTTGGTCGTCGGCCGGCCGGTGGGCCGTGAGGTGGGCTGGGTGGTCGGGGCGGTGGTGGGGGCGGTGGTCGGACCGGTGCCCGTCCCGCCGGAACCGGAGTCGCCGCCCGAGCCGGTGCCGGTGGAGCCGGTGCCCGAGCCGTCGCCCTGCTGGCTGCCCGCGCCGGTGGTCGGCGTGGCGCTGCCGGTCGAGGGGGTGCTGCTCGGCGTGCTCGGGGACGTCGGCAGGTCGGAGGCGCCGGAGTCGCCGCCGTCCGCCGGGGTCGGGAAGTCGCTGACCGGCTGGCCCTTGAGCGCGGCCTTCATGTAGGCGGTCCAGATCTGGGCCGGGAACTGGCCGCCCGCCGCGCCGTTGATCCCGCCGACGCCGCTCAGGCTGACCTGGGCGCCGGTGCCCGGGTCCTGGCCGAACAGCGCGACCGAGGTGACCAGCTCGGGCGTGTAGCCGACGAACCAGACGGACTTCTGGTCGTCGGTGGTGCCGGTCTTGCCCGCGACCGGACGGCCCAGCGCCTGGGCCCGGAAGCCGGTGCCGCCCGGGTCGCTCACGACGCCCTGGAGCATCGAGGTGACCTGGTTGGCGGTGTCCGCGCTGATCGCCTGGGTGGTCTTGTGCGCGGGCAGCTGCACGGCCTCGCCGGCGCGGTCCACCGACTGCACCAGCCACGGGGTGATCTGCTTGCCGCCGTTGTCCAGGGTGGCGTACACGCCGGCCATGTCGAGCACGCTCGGGGTGGCCGCACCCAGCGGGATGGAGGGCACCGGGTCCAGGCCCGGGGTGCCGGCGGGCAGGCCCAGCGCGATGCCGGTGTCCTTGACCTTCTGCAGCCCGGTGTCCTGCGCGAGCTGGGCGAACACCGAGTTCACCGACTTGTCGATGGCCTGCTGCAGGGTGATCTGGCCGTAGCTGACGTCGCCCTCGTTCGGCGGCGCGTACGGGGTGCCCTTGCCGCCGCGGACCTTGCGGCCGCTGGTGCCGTCGTAGACGGTGCGCGGGGTGACGGTCCGGCCGTCCTGGGTCTTGGCGTTGTTCTCGAAGGCGGCGGCCAGCGCGATCGCCTTGAAGGTCGAACCGGCCTGGTAGTCGCGCCGGGTCGCGTTGTCCACGTAGTGCTTCACGTAGTCGACGCCGCCGTACAGGGCGACCACCGCACCGGTCTTCGGGTCGACGGAGACGGCGCCGGCCTGGGCGGCCGCGTCCTTCTTCCGCTTGTCCGGGTTCAGGGTGTCGTGCAGCTGCGCCTGGACGGAGTCCTGGAGGGCCTGCTGGCGGGTCGGGTCGATGCTCAGCTTGATCGTGTAGCCGCCCTTGGCCAGCTCGGTCTCGCTGATGATGTTGTTCGAGGTCAGGTACTGGGTGGCCGCGTTCACCAGGTAGCCGGACTGGCCGGACAGGCCCGGGTTGGGCTGCGGGTCCTTGACGTCCGGGAAGGTGGCCTTGGCCCGCTCGTCGGCGCCGAGCCAGCCCTCCTTGACCATGCCGTCCATGACGTAGTTCCAGCGGTTGACGGCGTTCTGCTTGCCCGCCGGGGTCGCGGTGGCCACGTCGTAGGCGCTCGGGGCGTTCAGCAGGGTCGCCAGGTAGGCGCCCTGGGCCGGGCTGAGCGCGGAGGCGTCGATGCCGAAGTACGCCTGGGCGGCGGCCTGGATGCCGTAGGCGCCGCGGCCGTAGTACGAGGTGTTCAGGTAGCCGGAGAGGACGTCGTCCTTGCTCTCGGTGGCGTCCACCTTGATGGCGATGAAGAGCTCCTTCACCTTGCGGGTGACGGACTGCTTCTGGTCCAGGTACGTGTTCTTCACGTACTGCTGGGTGATGGTGGAGCCGCCCTGGGTGCCCTCGCCCTTGGCGGTGTTGAGGGCGGCCCGGACCAGGCCCTGCACGTTGACGGCGCCCTCGTTGTAGAAGTTGCGGTCCTCGGCGGCCAGCGCCGCGTGCTGGGCGGCGGGGGAGACCTTGTCCAGGCCGACGTTCTGCCGGTTGGTCTGGCCGGTGCGGGTGATCACCGAGCCGTCGGAGTAGAGCCAGGTGTTGCTCTGCGCGGTCGCCGCGGCGTGCGCGTCGGGCACCTTCACCAGCGCGACCCCCAGGGCGAACAGGCCGACGCCGAGCAGCAGCGCCGAAGCGAGGCCGAGCAGCGTCATCCGCCAGGTGGGTATCAGCCGGCGCCAGCCGGTGCGCTTGGGGCGGCGCGGCTTCTTGCCGCCGGGGGTGGGGGTGGAGCGCTTGAGTCGCTTGACCGGCGGGAGGCCGATCGGCGGCCGGCCGCTCTGGGCGTTTCGGAACAAGGCGCGGCCTTTCCTGCGGGCGGACCGGGCCAGCCTGCACGGACGGGGACATCGGCGGTTAGGGACCTTTGTCCCGATTCCGGTTTACTGCCCTGGACGAGCCGGGCGGGCCTCATGGCTCCACCGGAACGGCAATCGAGACCGACATCACACATAAAACGGACATCGAGGGCCAAAAAATCGGGGAGCCCCTCGCTGCTGCGAGAGGCTCCCCAACTGTCTGTGCGCCGCCAGGGACTCGAACCCCGGACCCGCTGATTAAGAGTCAGCTGCTCTAACCAACTGAGCTAGCGGCGCCTGCTGACCTGGAAAACAATACACGGTTCCCGGGGGTGCCTCGCACCGCGGCGGTTCCGCCGGGCTCCGGGATGACCGTTTCCTCCCGGTTGGGGCGGAGTTCTTGCCCGGTTAGGGTGGAAACGTGCCCAGCCCCCCGCCCGGACACCCCCGCCCCCGAACCCACCCGCGGCCGCCCTCCCGGCGCCGCCGGCCGTCGGACCGGCGCGCGCGGACCGCGGTCGCCGCCCTGCTGCTGCTCAGCGCGGTGGCGTACACCGCGTGGGTGCTGGAGGTCGTGCTCAGCACCGGGCTCGACCCGGTGCAGGCGTACATCAGCGAACTCGCCGCCGAGGACCAGCCGCTCGGCGGCCTCTTCCGGGCCACCGACCTCGCGGCCGGGCTGAGTGTGCTCGCCGCCGCCCTCACCGCCCTCGCCACCGGGCAGGCCCGGAACGCCGCGCCACCCGGTCGACGCGCCGCGGCCCCCGGCCAGGACCGTTCGGCCCCCGGCCGGGACCGCTGGGCGCTGGTCGGCTGGTCCGCCCTGGCCCTGTTCGGCGCCGCCACCGCCGCCGACTCCCGGCTGCCGCTCAGCTGCGCCCCCACCAGCGACGAGATGTGCGCGGCCCGGGAGACCGCCGGACTGGTCCCCGCCACCCACACCGCCCACGCCGTCACCAGCAGCCTCGCCATGCTGGGCGCGCTCACCGCACTGGTCGCGCTCACCGTCCTCGCCCGCCGCCGGCACCGCTGGCCGGCGGTGCGCCGGCTCGGGCCCTGGCTGCTCGGCGCCGAACTGCTGGCCACCGGCTGGAGCCTCGGCGCGATCGCCGCCTTCCAGGCCGGTCGAGGCACCTGGGCGCTCGGTGCCGGGCAGCGGTTGCAGGTGCTGCTAGTCGCACTCTGGCTGGCCGTCCTGGCCGTGGCCGTCGCCCGTTCGTCCGCCCCGCAGGCGCTGCCCGGCCCGCAGGCCCAGGACACCCCGGAGGCCCAGGACGCCCCGGAGGCCCAGGACACCCAGGACGCGCCGGGCACGCCGGGCACGCCGGAGGCCGCCGACCGGAGACGGACGTGAGCGCGCCGGCGGTCCGCGCCCGCTTCCTGCGCGTCGACGGCGTCCCGCTGCACGTCCGTACCGAGGGCAGCGGCCCGCTCTGCCTGCTCACCGGCGGCCTCGGCAGCAGCTGGTTCGACTGGGACCTCGTCGTCCCGTTCCTCACCCCGTACCGCACCGTGGTCCGCTTCGACCGGCCCGGTTACGGGCTCAGCGCCGCAGAACCGGCCACCGGGCGGCGGCCCGCCCCGACGGTGGCCGGCGAGGCCGACCGGATCCGCGCGGTGCTGGACGGCCTCGGGCTGGGCGGGCCCTGCACGGTGGTCGGCCACTCGCTCGCGGGCTTCCACGCGGAGGCCTTCGCCCGGCTGCACCCCGAGCGGACCGCCGGGCTGGTCCTGGTCGACGGCAGCGTCGAAGCGGCGGCCCGCCCGTACCCGGCACCGGCCGTACGGGACCTCGCGGCCCGGGCGGTGGCGGGTGCCGCGACCGCCCTCGCCGTCCCGTACCTGCTCGGACCGACCGCCCGCCGGGTGACCGCCCGGTTGTCCACCGTCCGCCGGGAGGACCTGGCCCCGCCGCCGCTGGTCCGGCACTGCTACCGCACCGGACGGGCACTGCGCGCGCTGCTCCGGGAGAACGGGCGCTACCTCGACATGGCCGCCGAGTTGGACGCGCTGCGCCGGGCCCGGCCGCTGCCCGAGGACCTGCCGATCACCGTGCTGGCCGCCGACGACGGCTGCCGGACCAGCCGGACCGAGTCCTGGCTGGCCGACCAGCGGGGGCTCGCGACGCTGCTCGGGGCGGACTTCCGGACCACGGCGCCGGCCGGGCACCTGGTGATGTTCGACCGTCCGGACGCGGTGGCCTCCGCCGTCCTCGACACCCGCTGACGGCGCCGGAAGCACGGAAACGCCTGGAAACGCCTGGAAACGCCCGGAGGGCGACCGCCCGTCGCGCCGGCCGGTCCGGCGGCGTGTGGCCCCCCCCGCCCCGCGGCCCCCGCCCGCGCCCCGCCGCGCGGGCCGCCCGGGGGGCCCAGCACCTC
>NZ_JBHYGR010000039.1:0-48395 GCF_042738155.1 Kitasatospora sp. NPDC059088
GGCCGCGGCGCGCCGCCCCCGCCGCCCCCGCGCCCCCCGTCGTCCCCCCCGCGCGGCCCCGCGCCCCCCCGGCCCGTCGGCGGACGATGGGCGCCATGCCGCACAGCTTCCTCGGCGTCCCCGCCGTCCTCTGGCCCTCGATCGGCTACCTGGCCGGTTACCTGGTGATCGCCGTCGCCGCCGCCCGCGAACTGCGCGGCGGGGTGAGCGCGGCCAACGCCGTCCGGCAGTGGACGGCGGTGGTGTGGACGATGCCGGGGTTCCTGCTCGCGATGGCCGCCAACCCGTTCCCGGACGGCACGGCGGCCCGCTTCCTGTCCGCCACCGCGCTCGGCGCGGCGGGCAACGCGGCCCTGCTGGCGCTCACCGCCCACGCCTTCGGGCTGCGCTGACACCTCCCGCCGAAGTCGGCGCTACCGCGCCTCGACCGGCTCGCCGGTGTCCTGGTCGAGGTTGAACACCCGCCGGTAGGAGTCGGTGACCACGGTGATCCGGGTGCGCCCCGTCCAACTCGCCGTCACCAGCCGGGCGTCGTCCGGGCCGCCGCCGACGTCCGCCAGCAGCCAGCGCCGGGCCGACCAGCCCTGCCCGCTCTCCAGCAGCACCTGCCAGTGCTCACCGGCCTGCGGCCCGGAGCCGTACGAGCGGTGCACCACCACCAGCGAGCGCTCCGCACCGGCCGGCGCGTCCTCCCGGCTGCGGCTCTCGGCCGCCGACACCTTGTGCGCGGCCAGCACGCCGAGCAGGAACACCACCCCGGCGGTCACCGTGACCGCCCGGGTGGCGGCCCGTACGGCGGTGCGGCGGTCGCTCAGCCAGGCGGCCGCGATCAGCGCGCCGAGCGCGCCGCCGAGCATCAGCTCCGGCCGGTTCAGCAGGTCGGCGACCAGCATCAGTCCGCCCGAGCGGCTCTCCCACTGGCCCTCGGTGTACAGCAGGACGGCCGCCGCCCCCGCGGCGAGCAGCAGTCGGGCCAGCAGCCGCCTGGCCCGCGGCGACCGGCGGCGCCGGTACCGTTCGGTCCACTCGTCCATCGTCCCCCCGGTCATGTGCTCACAGCTCCATGAGGAGTTTCCGGCCCTCCGGCCAGTCGCCCAGCCCGGAGTCCGCGTTGAGGTGCCCGTACGCGCCCGGCTCGACGTAACGGGAGCCCCAGGCCCGGGCGAACTCCCGGGCCCGCTCCGGGGTGATCCACGGGTCGTCGGTGGAGGAGACCACGACGGTCGGGAACGGGAGGCGCTCCAGCCTCACCGGCCGGAAGCCCGACACCTCCGGCACGTCGGCGTTGTCCACGTCGGCGGGGGCGACCAGCAGCGCGCCCCGCACGGCGGCGGTCCGCTCGGCGGCCGCACCGGCCGCCCAGTCGGCGGCGGTGACGCAGCCCAGGCTGTGCGCCACCAGCACCACCGGCCCGTCGGCGGCGGCCGCGGCCACCGCCGCGTCCACCCGCGCCACCCAGTCCGCCCGGTCCGGGTGGTCCCAGTCGGCCTGCTCGACCCGGCGGAAGGCCTCCGGGTCGGCGGCCTCCCAACGGGTCTGCCAGTGCTCCGGGCCCGAACTCTGGTACCCGGGGAGAACGAGGTAGGTCGTGCGATCGGTCATGAGCTCCTCCGGGGCGGTTCCGGCCGCGGCCGGTGGACGGCCGGTGGACGGGTCGTGGACGGTCGGTGGGCAGGCAGCACGAGAGTCTAGGCCTCGCCCGCAACCTCCCCACAGCCGGGCACCGCACCCACCGCCCCACCTACCCCCGCCCCGGCGCGCACGGCTTGCGGCCGGCGCGCGCGCCGGGTGGTGCGCCGCCGTACGCCTGGTGCGCCCTGTTGCCAACGGCGCGGCCGGTACGGGAGGTTGGTGCGGGCCCGGGTGCGGCGGCCACCGCGCCCGGGCCCGCACCAGGACCGAGGTTCGATCACGTGGAGGGATGTCGGCGATGACATCGAAGATCCTGCTCGTCACCGGGGACGCCGCCGAGTCGTTGGAGGTGTTCTACCCGTACCAGCGGTTGCGCGAGGAGGGCTACCAGGTCGACATCGCCGCCCCGACCAAGAAGCGCCTGCAGTTCGTGGTGCACGACTTCGTGGACGGCTACGACACCTAGGACGCGTAACCAATCGTGCACCTCCGGGGTGCGGGTTCGCTCCGCACACCGGAAGGTAGAGGTATGGCGGACCAGGAAGCCAAGCTTGTCGACCTGCTGCTTCGGAAGTCGCAGGTCGTCACAGGCGTTGCTACTCAGGAGATCCTCTCGCTGAAGTCTCAGGAGGTGAGAGGCCGGGCCTGGGCGAAGCGCAACGGCTACACCGTGCGCCAGGTCTGGCGGGAGAACCTGTCGGCCTATAGGGCGGGGGTCAAGCGCCCAAATTTTGATGCAGCAGTTCATGCCCTGCTTGAGGGTGAAACGGACTGCCTTTGGGCATATGACACCTCGCGGTACAGTCGAAAAGGTGCCGGGGATGTGTTGAAGATCCTTGACAGTCCTGGCAAGCGTCTGGTCTTCGACCTGAACAGGCTTGACACTGAAATCCCTGAGGATCGCGTTCGGATCATCAGTGACGCCGAGAACGACCGTGAGTACAGCCGGAAGCTCTCGCAGAAAGTCAAGGACACAAAGTCGACGCAGCGCGACGAGGGGAAGTGGCTCGGGACCGCCCCAGACGGCCTCAAGCGCACGAAGAAAGGCAAGCTCAAGGCCGGCAGGCGGTGGCCATATATTGAGCGCATTCACGAGGAAGCGGCGGCAGGGCGATCTCGCGCAAAAATTGTGGAGGGTTTGAACCTCGACGAGATCCCTGCTTATCGGGGTGGCCCCTGGCGCGAGCCGACTGTGGGGAAGATTCTGCGAAACCCTGTTTATCTTGGATGGCAGACGGTTTCGGTTAGGGGAAGGCCGCAGCTTTACCTGAACTCCAAGGGCAAGAAGGTTCGCGTCTTCGCCAAGGGATTTGATGGGATTCCAGAAGAAACGTGGAACGCGCACCGCAGGATCGCCGCTTCTCGATCCGCAATCCCTGGGCTCGTTGCAGCGGTCGAGGCGGCTTCTCGTGTCGACGGCGAGGAGCTGAGCCGACACCCCCTGGCTGGGATCATGTGGTGCCATGGAGGTGGCGTCGATCCCAAGAAGGGCCACCGCGCAAGCTCCAAAGGGAAATCCTTCAAATGCGTTAAGGCATCAAGCGGTCTCGTCTGCGCCAAGCCTTGCAGCACAACGCGCGTGGGGGTGTTGAAGGTAGTTCTTGCGGCTTGGAAGGCAAGGCTTGCCGCGAACGATCCGACCGATCCCACCATGCTCGCGGTCTCTGAGGGATGGGTCGCGCTTTCGCAGCCGGACGAGACTGCCGCGGAGGCCGATGCGCGGGCCCAAATTAAGATCGCGGAGGAGGCCGTTGCCAGGCTCGATCGATTGAATGCTGCCGGAGCCTACCCGGGCCGCGACGGAGAATTCACGTTCGCCAAGCTTCGCAGGGCTGCCATGGAGGATGTGGCGGCTGCACAGGAGATTTGGGAAAGCGTGGCTCAACCGCTCGGAGATATCTCCATCCTGACCGACCCTGAACGGTGTGCGAAGCTCTGGGAATCCTCATCGGACAACTATCGTGGGCAACTCATTCGGCTCGCCATTGAGAGGGTCTTTATCAAAAAGGCTTCCTATACCGGCCAGCGAGTGACACCTGATCGTGTCGTCATTGTATGGAAAGAGCCGCGGGGATGGCAGTCGTCACAGGAACACGATCAGCAGGTCGGGTAGATGGCTTGAAACGCAGAAATGGCCCCCGGCCAGCACTGTTCGCACAGTGCTGGCCGGGGGCCTTCGTGGTGGGTCAGGTGGGGCTCACCATCCGATGTTCTCTATGTCGGTGGCGAGGCCGAGGGCGACGGGCTTTGGGATGGGGACGATCGATCGGGTGAGCTGGCCGGGCGAGGAGTGCTCGGTCTCGATGACGATGACGCCCACGCCTGCGGGGGTGCGGGCTTCGTAGGCGCGGGCGGCCTGGTGGACGATTGCGTGGATCACGGGAAGGGTCACGACTGTCCGCCTTGGAGCAGGTAGTTCGCCATCGCGATGCGCGCGGCCACCCCAGCGTCCGGGCCGAGCAGTTCGGAAGCACGCAGGAACGCGCGCTCGCGGTCCACGGTGCCGTTCTGCGGGAGCATCACGTCCGCGAAGGTCGACGGCTGCGGGGCAGGCGGATGGCCGGCGACAGCCGACTGGGGGGCGGTGAGCAGGTCGGCGAGGACCGGCTGCGGGACGGCGCTGGGCGAGGTGGAGCCGCCGGCCGTGAGGTAGGGCTGACCGGCCTGGCGGGCCTGCTCGGCCTGGCGGGCGGCCTCCATCTCCCCGAGGCGCAGGGCGGCCTCAGCCTCCTCACGGCGCACGCGCTCGATCTCCTGGACGGTGGCGCGGGAGTGGGCGGCGACCTGGGTCAGGGTTTCGCCCAGGGATTCGGCGGTCTCGGGGCTCAGGTAGATAGAGGCGGCGGTCTGTCCGCAGTGGACCAGGAGGCCGATGTCCCCCTCGCCGTCCACGTGAGTGCGGGCGTAGTCGCGGGGCCCGTCGTACTTGCAGGAGAAACGCTGCTCGTCCAGGTGGACGGTGAACTGCTCAGGTGCGGTCGTCATCGGTGTTTCCTCCGGTGGTGGTCAGGTTTTTGGCGATGCACGGGACGGCGCTCACCCGGGCGTCGAAGGCTTGCTTCTGGCAACCCCGGGCCTCGGTGCGGGTCGCCGTGTCTCTCAGGTGAACAGGCCCAGAAACGCCTGGACTTCGCGGGCGGAGTGCCCGCCGTCGTAGCGGACGGTTCGGTCGCCCCGCGTGATCTCCAGGCAGTAGCCGTCGCCGTCGCAGTGGTCGGCGTAGACGCGCAGGGTCGCGCCGCTGCGCAGCTCGTAGGTTCCGACTGGGCTCTTCATCGCGGGGTCCGCTTCCTTCCGTGGGGGTTCGGAACGGTTGAGCCGGGGCGGTTAACAGCGCTCCTCACGCGGCACCGCGGAGCTTCTTGCGGGCGCGCGACCAGGTGGCCTTGACGGTGCCGGGGGTCTTGCCGAGTGCTTCGGCTATCGCGGTGGCGTCGAGCCGGCCGTCGTCGGTGAGCATCGGGGGCTCGCCGTCGAAGCCGAACGCTGCGCGGGCGATGGCGGCCTCGGTCGGGGACATGGCAGCCAGCATCTGGTCGGCCTTGACCTTGGCGGCGCTGGTGAAGCGGGCGGTCGTCTCTGCGTCCGCGGCCCGGTCGATGATCGCTCCGCTGGCGTGCTTGCCGCGCTTGCTGCCGGTGACGCGAACACCCTTGCAGCGCACGGCGTCCCGCGAGATGGCGATCGGGTTGAGGGCCAGGGAGGGCTGGAGGTCGGTGCACCAGCCCGCGGTGGTCGCTGCGGCGACCACCGGCCGGCCGTCCTTGACGGCCACACGCAGGCGGGCCGAGCGGGGAGTGCTGCCGAGCGGGGTGTATTCGACCAGGTGGTCCGGGTCCTGCGCGGTGGAGGCGTCGAGCGTGTTCTCCGGGACGCTGTCCAGAGGCAGGGGCCGGGTGAAGGCCGCGGCGGCGAGGTCGGCCTGCTCGGCAGAGAAACGGCGCTTGGTGACCGGGTGGTTGACCAGTTCGTCCTTGGCCGCCTCGAAGTCGCCCGCGGAGCGCATGAGAGCACCCATGAAGGCTCCTGCGGCATCACGGGATGCGACGGGGGCGATCTCGCGGGTGGCTGCTGCCAGGCCGTCCAGCTTGGCCCGCTGGTACGCGTAGCTGGTGAACTCGGCACGGTTGTCGGCGTCGACGTCCCAGGCGTGGATGGCGCGCCAGAACGACAGGCGCATCTCCTGGGCGATGTCCTGAGCGGCCTGGCGGCTGTCGCCCTCCATCTGCTGGGCGCGCTTGCGGGAGACGGACAGGGCGATGCCCTCAAGTCCGTTCAGGATCTCCTCCGTTGCGACCCGTCCCCGGTCGAGCTTGCCCATGCCGGTCAGGGCGGTCAGCGGCTTGGGGGTCTGGGCCTGGGTGATCAGGGCGGGGGTGATGCAGGAGGAAGGCATGGAGGTTCCTTGGCATGTGCAGAACAATGACCCAGGCGTCGCGCATCGCGGACCGGCGAAGGCGACACGTCAGGGCAGGGCGAGGCCCGCAGTCGGCAGTGCCGACCGCGTCAGGGCATGGAAAAGGCCCCTGTCGAACTCCGGATCAACCGAAGGGCAGGGGCCTGGAGCGACCTGGCGCTAGGTCAGGTCGACATCAGATTCCGCGTCCGCTTCGGCGGAAACCCGAAGCGGAGGCGATGGCGACGTGGCGCGTGAGCAGCGCCATGCAGCTGTCGAGCAGTAGGTGCAGGGCCCGCTCGAAGCGGGCACGAGCCGGTTCGGGGCTTACGACCCTGTGGACGTGCAGCTCCGCCAGGGCCCGGAGTTCGAGCCGGGAGACCTCGCGCGGATCGGCCGCGTGGAACAGCACTCGCAGCCGCACTCCTATGGCGATCGAGAGGCCGAGTGCGGACCGCAACTCCCGCTCGAAGCAAGGGCTTGCGATCGCGGCGACCTGCCGACGGACCCGGGTCAGCCGGCCCAGGAGTCGGCGGGCGCCGACAAGAGCAGCCCACTTCTTTGTAGACACTTCCCGCTCCATAGCTTCACGGAATGCACACATTTGGCGTGATGACGGTACGTGGCGAGCCCGACACGAACAACGCCACTCTCGGGACTTCTGGTCTAGGTCAAGAGTCCTGGTTAAACCAATAACCAGCGGCGTTTACGCAAAGTGAAGGCAAAATGTGACTGAGGCCTCACTTGCTGTACGCGCGAAGATACGCAGCCCCTTTGTCGAGCCGGGTCGAGGAGTCGCCGAAGTGGCCGAGCGCGGAGTTCTCGCCTCGGCACAGCAGCCGTCTGACCGCCTGCCCCTTCGGCTTGTCGTGGTCGTGGTCCACCACCAGGCGGTCCCCCAGGGCTGCCTTCCGCCCGCAGATCGCGCAGCGCCAGCGCTGCGCGCGGCCCATTCGCTCGTACTCGTCCAGGGTGATGCCGTACAGCCTGCGCAGGCGGGAGTCCCGCCTCTTGCGGACCACCTGCGGGTCCTTGTTCGCATTGTTGTTCGCGACCTTCACGCAGGCGCGGCAGATGTTCGCCCGGCCGTTCGGTGTTCGCTTGCGCCGACCGAACCGGACCAACGGCTGCTCGTCGTCGCAGACCTCGCAGAACTGGGTGAACTCGCTCTCGGGAATGCGTACTTCACGCTGCATAGGCCCACTCCTTCGGCAGGCCGTAGCCGTCCGCCCAGCTCGGCCCGTAGACCTCGGCGTCGGTATCCAGTGGGACGCCGAGGAGGTTCATCTTCATCGCGTCCGCGCACGCCTGGGCGACGTCCGCGGTCTCCCTCTTCGGAGCCGTGCCCACCACCTCGTCGTGCACCCACATGGTCAGGTACGGAGTCAGGCCCTGGTCGTCCATCGTGATCAGCGCCTGGCCCATCGTGTCCCGGGCCGTGGACTGGCAGGCGTAGGCGACGGACTTGTACAGCTTGTCGCGGTCCAGGTGCAGCCGCCGGCCGACGACCGTGGTCATCGTGCAGCGCTCGGCGAGGGCAACTCGCTGCATCTTGCGGGCCCACCGCTTGATCCCGGGGAAGGCCCGGCCGTAGCGCTGGAGCGTGTCCCGCATGACCTCGACCGGCTGACCCGTCTGCTTGGCCAGCGTCGCCGCCCCACCCTGGTATGCGGTCCCAAGTCCGGCGATCTTGGCAAGGGTGCGCTGGGCCTTGGTGTAGTCCTCGCCGAACATGAGCTTGGCGGCGTAGCCGTGCAGGTCGTGGCCTTCGGCGATGGCCCGGACCATCCGCGATTCGCCCGACAGCGCGGCCAGCACCCGCAGTTCGACGGCCTGCTGGTCGACCGAGAAGTACGCGTGCCCGCTCTCGGCGACCACGCAGCGGCGTACCTCCCAGCCGTGGGAAGGGAGTTGGGCCATGGCGGGGTCGGAGTGAGAGGCCCGGCCGGTCTGCGCCCCCAGCGGATTGATCTTCGGGTGGATGCGATCGAAGGCGTCGCGGTTGTTCAGCATCGCCTCGGCGTAACTGGTGGACCACTTCCCGGCGCGCTTCGCCCTCAGCACGGCGTCGGCGAGCACGTTGGGCTCGCGCATACCGAGCCGCTGCCAGTCCTGGTCCAGGTCCGCCAGCGGCAGCAGCACCTCCTTGGCCACCGACAGCGCGCCGCTGTCGGTCTTCTCGATCAGCCGCTCGCCCATGCCGAGCAACGCGCCGGCCACCTGGTCGGGGCTGTTCACCGAATCCACGCCGAAGCGGGCCGCCACATCGGAGAAGAGCTTCTTCTCGTCCGCGAGGCGGCCCACCAGGCCCTTGGTGTAGGCCGGGTCGATCAGCATCCCCCTGCGCTGGATCTTGGCGCAGATCAGAGCGAGCCGGTGTTCGTACGGCAGCAGGGCCGAGCGCAGGCCCTCGGCCTTGTACCGGTGCAGCAGCTTCGGCAGTAGCCGGGCGACGAGCAAGGCGTCGAGACCGGCGTACAGCTCGTAGACGGGATGCGAGAGGCTGATGCCGGCCCAGCCGGTCTCCTTGGTCAGACCGAGCCCGTTGAACACCCTGGTCAAGTCGCCCTGTGTATCGGGCGCCTGGGGGTCGACGTACCAAGCGGACAGCGGTTTGAGGGACAGACCGACGCCGCCCTCGTAGTCGTGGCGGCTGTCGAGGAGATGGGCGGCCACCCGGGAGTCCTGGGCGCGGGGGTAGAGGTCTTCGAGCCGGATGCCCAGCTCGGTGTCGACCTTGAGCGCGTCGAACGCCAGGTTGTGCGCGACCAGGTTCGGCAGCTTCGCCAGGGCCTCGATCGTGGCCTCGCGGAAGGCGTCGCCGAGTTCGACAGGGATGACCCACGCGGTGTGGGTGTCGCCGAACTGGGCGAGCCGTATTCGGTCGGTCCAGGCCAGGCCGGTGGTCTCGGTGTCGAAGCCGATCAGCGTGCCCGCGTTGGCGTGGGCGGTCCACCAGGTGCGGAACTCCCGCAGGTCGTCACCGTTCTCGGCGACCTTGATCTCGACTGGCTCTCCGGCCAGCCGGTACGGGTGTACCCGCATGTGCTCATTCCTCGTCGGTGGTATGGAAGATCCCGGGGCCGGCGGCAGCGGTCTCGGCGGCGAAGCGCACGCCGAGCAGCATCCGGCCCTTGTTCATGCGGTGCTGACGGATACCGCGCTCGTCCAGGGCGGAGACGAATCCGCGGCGGGTCCACGCCTTCTCTCCCTGCGCCTCGCACCAGTCGCGGTACGCGTTGTAGGCGTCCTGAGCCGGGACGTACTGAGCGTCGTCGCCGGTCTTCACCAGGACGTCCGTCAGGAACTCCGCCAGGGCGTCCGAGTTCTCCTTGAACGCGCTGGTCGCCGTCTTGATGCAGTCGGGCTCCTTCAAGCCCTCGGCGTACCACTCGACCGCGCCCGCGACGGCCCACGCGGCGATCCCCTCGGCTTCCTCGCGCAGCGTGGCGAAGATCGAGTGGTCCCGCTCCTCCGGCTTGAAGTACCGGTCGAAGCGGATCAACTTCACGCGCCTCCACAGCCCTTCGTCCTGCGACCGGAAGCTGGGCGTGTGGTTGGAGGCCAGCCACAGCAGGAAGGTCGGCTGGTAGGTGAAGAAGTTCTCCCGCATGAAGCGCGCGGTCAGCCGGTCCGATCCGGTCGCCCGCTTCAGCACGGACTCCGACATCGGCTTGCCGGCCTCGCCCTCCGAGGCCATCACCATCCGGGCCCCGCGCAGCGCGGCCAGGTCAGCGGGGATGGAGCTGCCCCGGTCCTCGAACGTCTCGAATCGCGTGGTCTCCGACAGGTCACCGAAGACATGGCTGAGGGTGTCCAGGAACACGGACTTGCCGTTGGCCCCGGTGCCGATCAGAACGGCGAACGCCTGCTCCGCGGTGGACCCGGTGATGCCGTACCCGCACAGCCGGCGGATGTAGTCGACCATCGACGGCTCGGTGGGGAACACCTCCGTGAGGAAGCGACGCCACCGCTTGGCCTTCGCCAGCCGGTTGTAGTTCCAGGGCAGCGACTTGGTCAGCATGTCCGCCGGGTCGTGCGGGCGCATGATTCCACTTGCCAGGTCCACTGTCCCGTTGGCGAACGAGAGCAGGTGCGGCCTGTTGTCGAAGTCGTCCACGCTCAC
This sequence comes from Kitasatospora sp. NPDC059088, assembly GCF_042738155.1. Classification (NCBI taxonomy): domain Bacteria; kingdom Bacillati; phylum Actinomycetota; class Actinomycetes; order Kitasatosporales; family Streptomycetaceae; genus Kitasatospora; species Kitasatospora sp. NPDC059088. The sequence continues at coordinate 10,155 of NZ_JBHYGR010000039.1, forward strand.
GTGCACTCCGCGCACCGAGGCGAGTTCGCGGATCAGGTCGTCGATCCTTCTCGCCATCGTGAAACCCTTCGCGGCCTTCGCCAGGGGCAGGGCCGAGATCTGCTTCTCGTACTCGGCCTCCAGCGCGTCGCCCGCGAGTTTCAGTGTCAGAGCCTCGCGGATGACCGCCTTCTCTCGGGCCAGCGTCTCGACCATCGCGGCCCCGAGGTCGTGGGCGGCCTGGCGCACCAGCACCTCGTTGCGCACCCAGTGTGTCCCGCTCCACACATGGAAGCCGACGCCGTCGGCGTAGCGGATGCCGCCCTTCATGAACTGCACGAGGGCGTGGGCGTTGACGATGTCGCTCGCCCCGTAGCGGGATGCCGCCTCGCGGTAGGCCGCGACCGCTTCGGCCGGGGGCAGCGTCAGCGCGGGCCGGTCCGGCTCGTAGGGCGTGGTCAGGCTGTCGATGGCGTAGGCCGTCATCGGTTCTCTCTCCATACTGCGTAGTCTGTGAAGCCCTCGGGGAGGGTCAACTGCCGGGCTTGCAAATCCCGTTGGTGGAGGGCACCGAGGATGGTGCGGCTGAACTCCCGCCCGGAGCGGTCGTTGTCGCCGCATACCCGCACGTCGCGCCCCGCCAGTCCGGCGGCGAGGACGTCCAGCGTGGCGGGGTCGTTGTTGAGCAGCGCGGCCCCGCGCACACCCACCGCGTTGTATCCGTCGGCGACGACCGCCAGCGGGTCCGACAGGCCCTCGGCGACCACCCACGGCGCGTCGGGGTCCGGTCCGGGGAACACCCCGTAGCGCTGCCACTCGAAGCCGTCCGGGTTGGCGAGCGAGATCCACCGGCCGGGGCAGCGCCCCGAGAGGTCCCGGCCCTGCGCGCCCCTGGCCACTCCCGCGAAGTCGGCCATCGGCACGACGAGACGGGGATGCCGGACAAACGAGGTCGGGACCCACTCGGGGCAGGGCTGCGGGCCCGGCCACCAGCGCAGGCCCAGCCGGTCCTGCTCGGCCGCCGTCAAGCCGAATCGTTTCTGCGCGTAGCTCACGGCCGGGGCCGCGTCGTCACCGGTTGGCAAGCTGTCCAGCCACACCCGCAGCGCCGCCGTCAGGTACGGGGAGACGGGCTCCGGGCGGGCTTCGGCGACGACGACCAGGCCCTCGGCGTCCACGTTGAACAGGTGCCGGGGCAGCAGGTCCATCCCGGCGACGATGTCCTCGAAGGCGCACCCGGCTCGGCAGGCCAGGCCCACCATGCCGGACGTCTTCAGGTTGATCCACAGCGACGGCTTCCCGTCGTCGTGGGCCGGGCAGCGGGCGACCCACTCACCGGGCTGGTAGTCCCGCCACTCCTCCAGGCGGTCCAGGATCTCCTGCATCCGCACGGCCCTCTCCTTTCCTAGGACGAGCCTCGACTTCCAGTCAGCAAAGCTGCCAGGTGACGAGGCTCAACTTCACTCGTTAGTTAAGACATGAAGATCGTTACACGCCTGATTACCACTGCCTTGGCTACGACGACTGCCCTAGCCGCAGGCAGTGCCAGCGCCTATGCCGCTACCACGTCGGCAGCCGACCTGTACAGGCAGTCACATGTCCATCGGCAAGGCGAAGTCGTGCCTTCAGACGGGCAGGAGCCGAGCGACAGCAACCCGCTCGGGAAGAACCCGGGCGACAAGACCCCGACCGACGAGATGAACCCGGGCAGCATCCCGAGCGCGCCTTCAGACGGGCAGGAGCCGAGCGACAGCAACCCGCTCGGGGAGAACCCGGGCGACAAGACCCCGACCGACGAGATGAACCCGGACGGAACCCTGAGCGGGAAAGACCCAGGCAAATCAACTCGCTAGCCGCTGGGGTGCCTCATCGAGTGGTCAGCTCCCGTGTATGGACTCGTCGCCATGGCAGGTCCACAGGCTGACTGTCTCGCTATGCGCTAGTAACCGGCCTCCCGCAGGGCCTTGACGATCGCCGCGTGGGTGCGGATCGAGGTGATGGCGTACCCCTCCTCGGTTCGTGCCCGGGGCTTCTTCACGTACGCGACCCCGAAGGGCATGCCGGCGTTCCTCGCCTCGGCCTCGGCCTGGCGGACGTAGGCGGCGAGGTCGTACGACTTCTCGGCCTTGCATTCCCCGGCGAAGGGGCGCACCCCGAGGTCGCCGATGTCGTTGACGCCCTCCTGCACCTGGCGGCGGACGTTGTCCGGGTCCAGGGGGTCCTTCCAGCGGACGGCGCGGTCGCCGTCCGTCCAGAACTCGCGGTACTGGCCGAGCTGTTCGTTCAGGTAGTCGGCGACCGCGGTCTCCCACCCGGTGCCTTTCGCCTTGTTGCGGTTGGCCACTACGCGGTCACCACCGTCACGGCCGCACCTCGGAACACGGCGACCGCCGCGGCCTCCCAGTAACGGGCGAAGTCCGGGCGGGCGCGGGCGTCGTGCAGGAAGAGCAGGGTGTCCCTGGGACCGGCGAGGCGAAGGTCGCCGAGGGCCGGGGCGATGCCCAGCCCGATGCGGTAGGTCATGTGTCGCCCTCCCCTTGGCGCGGCTCGCGGAAGTCCGCGGTGTGCGCGGCGTCCGAGGCCCGCAGCAGACGGCGCGGGGACGCGCCTTCGGCGGCGAGCACCCGTGCTCGGGCGTGCAGGAAGGCCCGGCGCTGCTCGGGCGGGACCTTCCACAGCGGAGTGAAGGGGTCGGTCAACGCTCAGTCCCTCTCCGGGAGATGGGCCCAGGAGGTCCGGCGGGCGATGTGGCGGCAGGCGCGTTCGGAGATGTTGAACGCCTCCGCGAGCGCGGACAGGCCGGCGCCCAGGTCGGCGGAGCGGCGGATGGCGTAGACCTTGCGCTCGGTGAGCTTGGCCTGCGAGTTGCGGGTGCCGGCCGATGGCGGGCGCGGCGGCTCACGGAAGGCGGAGCGCATGATCTCCTGCGCCCGGTCGGTGCCGGCCAGGGGGTTGATCAGGCGTGCCGGGATCGGCTCGGCGATGGTCGGGGTGTGCACGGGGTTCTCTCTCCGGGGTATGCAAAGCGGGACCGGCCCCGAAGGACCGGTCCCGCTGGTGTGCTGCTGGTGGCTGGAGCGCCGGTTAGAACGGCGGCTCCTCCTCGACGGCCGAAGCCGGGGTGTCGGTGATCGCCAGCTCGTACGCCTTGATGACCTTGGCCGTGAGCTTCTGGTAGTCCACGTCCCGGCCCGCCTTGCTCGTGTACTGCACGCGCTCATTGATCAGGTGGACCAGGGCCGGGCCACCGACCTTGGCCAGCGCGTTCTTCAGCGCGGGCAGCTCGCTGATCAGGGTCCAGCCGGACGACTTGTAGCGGAAGACGCCCAGGTCCGGGTCGTGCGCCAGCTTGAAGCTGATGCGGATGTCCGGCTTGGGGCCCCGCTCGTCCTTCGCCCGTGCCCGCAGCTCCGCGATGGTGCGGGGGCAGCGGCAGGGCACGCCCGCGTCCTCCGGCGGGCTGAGGAAGGCGCGGGTGTCGCAATGGTGGGCGAGCTTGCCGTTGACCCAGTGCTTCATGTCGAACTCGATCGCCTCCGGGCCGTCGATGACGACCTCGACGCGGTCGGTGTCGGTGTCCACCGCGATGGCGTCCTCGGCCTCGGTCTCCAGTTCGTGCGGCGTGCCGCCCAGCAGCTCCGCCACCGCCTCCGCGGTGGCCGGTATCGCGCTGGTGACGCGCCACTTGTGCAGGGCCCGGGGGAAGCCGCCGGCCGGGTCGGGCTCGTAGGCCCGGAAGGTTCCGGCCACGTCCGGGCGGGCGTTGGCTTCGGCGCGTTCCGCACGCTCGGCCAGGTCGGGGTCGCTGGCGAAGATGTTGTCGAGTGCGTTGCTCAAGGTCTCTCTGTTCTCTTGGGGACGGCGGGCCGGACGGCGGGCCGGGCGGCCCGCCGGGTTCACTGGTGTTGAGCCGGGGCGGTTAACAAGCCCTGGTCAGGCAGCGCGGCGGGCGGTCCCGGTCTGACGGCCGGCCTCGTTGGACCAGGCGACGCGGCCGATGATCCCGGCGTCCGAGGCCCGGTCGTCGGCGAAGCGGCGGCGCAGGGTCAGGAACCGGTCGAAGATCGGCCGGTCGATCTTCACCGGGCGGAACTCCGCCCTCTGCGGGGTGATGTGCAGCACCGCCCCGGCGTCCACCTTCGGGAACACCTGGATCTTGCGGTCCACGGTGATCAGATCGTCCGCGTGGGCGTAGGCCGCGAGCTGCGAGGCGACCGAGGTGTACACGCTCTTGCTGGTCTTCAGGTCGCCCAGGATCGTCTTGCCGTTGATGCGGACGAGGAAGTCGAAGCTGCCCGCGTACTCGTGCTCCCGCGACCAGGCGACGTCTTCGGCGTGCAGCAGCTCGGGCTGGTAGCGGTCGAGCCACGCCTCGATGTGCGGGACGTACGGCTCGACGTCGTGGTGCGGATAAGGCACCTCCTCGCCGCGTAGCCGCAGCTCGAAGTAGTCGTGGACCAAGCTGCCCACGTCGGCGCGGACCTTGGTGTACCTCTTCGCCGCGAACTTCAGGAAGTCCACGGCGGCCTGGCGGTCGCGGGCGGCGATGCGCTGGACCACCTCAAGGTCGGTCACCGCGCACTCGGCTGCCATGCCGGCCGACCAGTCCTGCAAGAAGGGCTTCGCCTCCATGTTCAAGATGGACGTCACCGACGGCGCGAGGTCGCCCGACTCCGGGTGGACGTAGTAGCGGGAACCCCGCTGGTGGACAGTGCGGACGCCTTCGGACATGTAGTCCTCTCTGTTGCGGGGCATGCAAAAGCCCCGACCGTCTCGAAGACAGCCGGGGCTGATGGTTACTTACTTACTTCACCCATGGTCGGATGGATCTATCGCCGCCGGAGCATGGACCACAGCATCGGGCCCGTCATGCCGACCGTCATGGCGGTTTCCATCGGCCAGCCGAGCTGGTGGTGCAGTGATGCGGCGACCAGGGCCCCGTGGCCGTACACGGCGGCGTCCTTCCAGGTGATCGGGCGGTCACCGCGCGAGGGGGAAGCGGGCGGAGGCTGTGACATGATGAGGTGTTCCATTCTGTGGATGCCAGTCCGCACGGAACTCGCGGGCCACTCCCATTGCACGGGGGTGGCCCGTTCCGCTTGACGGCAGCCTACGACCCGTCAGGCCCTATTCCAAATCACACTTGTTCGGCCACGTATTGAGCCAGCTCAGAGGCCATGACAAGGTAATGGGTACCATGAAAAAGACATCGAAGTGTCTTGTCCTCGCCCGGCGGGCCAGCATGCTGGCGCGCCAGCGTGTCAACATGCTGACGATCCATCCATTTGAGCAGGTCAGCCGCCTAGTCGACATCAACTCTGCCCATATTGCAATGAAGCACTATGGGTCAACTCATAGAGTTAAGCAATGCGCAGCGGAAGTTATATAACTTCCGCTCGAATAGCGTCTATGTACCAATGCTCAAAGAGCTTTTCTTGCCGCTGCCAGATAAATCCGACAGCGTCCAAAATAGCAGCTTCTGAGCCATCGGGCGACAGTTATCGGAACAGTGGCAGGGTTTCCGAGAAGCCGGGCACCTCCGCCTCGACGCGGGCGTGCGCGGCCTGTTCGTCGGCCTCGCGCTCGTCCGCAGTCAGCAGGTCCGGCACGGGGGTGTAGATGAAGACGACGTTCTCGATCGCGGTTGCGGTGCGGTCGATCGCGTCGAAGCGCTCGCGCAGTGTCATTGGGCCTCCAGGGCTTCGCGGACTCGGGCGTGGAAGGCGGCCAGGGTGCTGGTGTTCGCCACGATGAGGTCGGCGTGCTCGGGTCCGAGCTGTTCGCTGGGGTGGTCGCCATCGGCCCCGCACCGGTCGATGAACCAGACCGTGAACCCCGCCTGCCGCAGGCCGGCCACCTCGTTGACGAAGCGTACGTCGGTGACCACGACCGGCCCCTGCGAGGCGGCGGCGGCACGGCGGCACTGGTTGATCCAGAAGTTTGGGTCCACGTGGTGGCGGATGCCCTCGGTGCCGAGCCGCTGCAAGAGCCTGCGGGCCTCCGGGAACCTGTCCTTGACCTCCTCCCAGCCGTGCCGATCCACCGCGTCTGCCAGGTGCACCAGGGCCGGCGCGTCCACGCCCATCAGCTCGGTGCCCACCACCGGGTCGATGTCGTACGCCATGTGCTTGAGCGGGTCTGCCAGCGCGAGCCGCACGTACCCGTACTCGGCCAGGACCCCGGCCGTCGTGTCCTTGCCGGATCTCGCCCGGCCGATCAGTGCAATGTTCTTCACGGTCGCCTCCTCGCAACCGTTAAGCCGCACCGGTTAACAACCACCCGAACAGCACCGGAACGCGAAGAGGCCCCGCCCTCCCAAGATCGGGAAGGCGGGGCCTCTGGGGGGTACGGGTGTCAGCTCAGCGCGTTCTCCAGCACGAGCAGCGCCGCGCGGGTCTCGGCGAGTTCCTGGCGAAGCTGGTCACGGGTCTGCGGGTCAAGCCCTTCGAAGGACCTCGGGGTCAAGGCCGCGATGGCGCGGTGAACAGCGCTGACTACCTCGGGGCTGCGGGCCGACGAGGCCTCTCCGTCGGATGCGAGCACGGCCGCGCCGATCCGCTGAAGTTCTGTTCGCCGCTGGTAAGTCTCCGCGCGGATCTCGCTCTGAGCCTTGGGGATGATCTTGAAGTGGGCGAAGATTTCGTCGGCGGACGAGAGACCCGGAAAGAGCCGGTTCCGCTCGTCAGGGCGGTGGTCAAGCTGCTGGATGTAGGCAACCCGGACCGGGGACAGGGCTTCCCGGATTGACTGCGCGAGGCTCTGTCGCTCCTTGGTGACCCGCTTGCGCTCCTCCGCCGTGCACAGGGGCGGCGGGGCTAGGCCGACGGCATCCAGGAGATCGGCCATCCACCCCTTCATCCTTCCTCCGCTGCGCCGGAGGTCGGGCAACCCTTCCGACGTGGTGAGGATCAGCATGGCCTGGAGCACCACGTCCGCGACGGGGCCGAACTCTCGCGTCTCCTTGGCAGAGATGGTCAGGGGCAGCGCCTTGTCCATCAGCTCCTGTGCACCAGGAACGTCGCGCCAGTCCTGCACGGGCCGTCTCAGGGCCATCGGGTCGGGTCCTCCTCTTGGTGGACAGTCGGTCCACCACATTCGCTTGCGTCGGAGCGTTGTGTAACCAATGACGCTCCGCCCCCATTCCACCACGCCGGCCTCGGGAACGACGAAAGGCCCCGACCCGCCCGAAGGCAGGCCGGGGCCAGGTTCACCGCTTGCTCTTCATCCCGTCGCTCTGCGGTGGGACGGCCGTCTGGTCAGCGTGGGGGCACGTGCAGCACTGGGCAAGCGCTTGGACGCGGGCAGCCTCGGTGTTGGCGGCGTCGGTCTCGTGGGTGACAACGCGCTTACCCGCGGAGTGGCCGGCGGCCATCGTGGCAATGGTCAGCAGCAGGCCGATGACGGCTTCGTTGGTCTCGATGCCCGCGAGCCTCGGCACGACGGTGCCCAGTGCCGTCAGCGCGGCGACGAGGGCCGACCGCGCCTTCACGGGGTTCTCCGTGATCCAGGACTTCAGGTCTTCGATGGTGGTCAGCCCTTCAAGCGCGCGACGACGTCGGTGATCAGTGCGGTTCCGCCGGCGAGGCCGGACGCCACGACGCCGTAGCGCCAGCGCTCCAGCGCGCGGACGCGGTCTTCGTGGTCACGGAGTGTCTGGTCGACCGCATCGCTGCTCTGGGCCAGCGAGCGGACGTCCTCCCGGACCTCGACCAGGGTGTCGTAGATCTCGCGGGGGCCGATGACCACGCCGCCCAGGCGCTCGTCCTCGTTGGCCATCAGTACCCCCCGCTGTTCCAGGCGATCGACTCGAACGAGCCGTAGGTCGCGTTCGCGTAGCGGACCCCGGCGATGATCGAGTCCACGGGGTTGATGATGTCGCGGTGGCCGGGCAGCGAGTAGGCGTCGAAGGTCGGCCGTATGCACTGGAGGAGGCCGTACGTGCCTCCGTAGAGCGCTTCGTTGGAGTCCCAATGGTTCTCGGCCTTCGGGTTGCCGCCGGACTCGACCATGGCTCGGTGCTCGATCGCAGCAGCGGACGGGACGAGATCGCCGTTGGCCCGGAGGATGTCCCGAGCCTTCTCGATCCATCCGGTGAGGTCGTTCGAGTAGCCGCTGCTCTTGGTGACCGGAATCCCCACGGCGGCTGGCCGGATCTTCGGCTTCGGCTCAGAGGCCACCGGGGCCGCGGACTTCGGGGCCGGGCGCGGGACGGGGGCGGAGCCGTCCGGGATCACGATCCCCTGGCCGGGGAAGATCAGGTCTGGGTTCGCCACCGTGGTGGTGTTGGCGGCGACCAGGGCCTCCAAGGTGACGCGGCGGCTCGCGGCGATGTCCCACAGGGTGTCGCCGGGCACGACGGTGTGGACCGGCGTGGCGCTGGCTCCGGCGGTGGCGGTCGGCAGGCTGATGACCTGGCCGACCTCGATCCGGTCCGGATCGGCGATCTGGGGGTTGGCGTTGACCACGGCGTCCAGGGAGACGCCGTAGCGGGTGGCCACGGCGGACAGGGTGTCTCCTGCCACGACGGTGTGGATGGTCGCACCGGTGACCGGGGTCGGCAGCGGGTCCGGATTTGGAGCGGGCTGCTCGGGCTCGGCCGGAGCGGGCGTCTCGGTCGCTTCCGGAGCCGGTGCCTCGCTCGGCGATGCCGTCGCAGACGCGGTGGGGACGGTGATCTGCTGGCCCTCGGCGATCCTGTCCGGGTCGCTGATCTGGGGGTTGAGCGAGAGCAGCCCGGCCACGGTGGTGCCCAGGGCCACAGCGATGCCGCGCAGGGTCATGCCCCGGCGGATGGTCATGGTGTGGGTGGCCGGCGGCTGCGGCGCGGGGGCGTCGCCGAACTCCGCGAGGAGGCGGGCGAGCTGCTTGGGGCCGGGGATGCCGTCCGTGTCGGCGGTGTCGCCGATGCGGAGCTGGTAGGCGCGGAAGCTCTCGGTGTCCGCGCTGCCCCACACCGGGCCGGGGCCCTCGGTGTAGCGGGAGCAGCCCGCGCGGAGGAGGGCTCGGCCCATGGCGGTGATGTGCTCGCCGCGCGCACCGGGGCCGTACGCCAGGCCGTTGATGGTGACGGCCCTGCCGGTCGACGGGGTGCTGGTGCCGCTCGTGGTGAAGGCGGGTCGGCCGACGCCGAGCACGACGGACCGGGGGCGGGCCTTACGCACGACGCAGCCGCCGGAGCCCTGGCCCGCGCCATCGGTGCGGGCGGTGTTGCCCTCGACGGTCTTGACCTGCTGCCCGGGAGCGGAGTCCTCCAGGACGATGCCCACGTGGTCGGCGGTGGGGCCGCCGTCCCAGGTGAAGAAGATGATGTCGCCGCGCTTGAAGGCGGCGTCCCGGCCGTACCACTGGCCCTTGTTGCGGAAGAACTGGACGTGCGAGGGGCAGTAAGCGAACTTGCCGACGACTGCACCTTCGCCGCGCTTGTCGGCACACCAGCTGACGAACATGTCGCAGTACGGCTCGTGGTTCAGCCCGTACCAACGGCCGAAGGGGGTGTCGTAGCACTTGCCGTTCGGGGAGAGGCCGCCCTGGTAGTTCTGGTCAGCCCACTTGGTGGCCTCAGTTATGAACGCTTCGAGAGAGATCAGGAATCCTTTCGGGCACGCCAGAGCACCTACGAAATTTCGTAAGTGCTCTGGCGTGACCACATACGCGATCGCGTAGGTGCTTGGGGAGATAGAGGTCAGGCGTAGCCGGGCGGGAGGGGCACGGGGGTCCAGGTGCCGGCCTCGGTGGCGGCAGGGGCCTGGTTGAACGGGAGGGCCATGGCCACGCCGGGGTCGACGGTGCCGCCTCCGGTCACGTCGGTCTTGGCCTGGAGGAGGAGTCGCTGCCACTCGCCGGGCTGACCGCCTCCGGTGGGCACGGCCCAGTCCAACCTGACCCAGCCGTTGTTGAGCGCGCCGCCGGTGTACTGCCACTCCGCGGTGACCGCGTGGGCCTTGTCGACGTCGAAGAGCCTCAGCCAGACGTTGGCTCCCTGCTTGGCGGAGACGCGGCAGTCCAGGCGGATGACCGGGTGGGCGATGCCGGCGGTGGGGATGGTGGCGGCGGCGCGCCAGGCGGTGGCGACGTCCAGGCCGGGCCGGTAGGGCGTCATCGGCAGGACCGCGCCGAGCGCGCTGGCGGTGCGTTCCATGCTGGACAGGCGGGTGTCGATTCCGCGGAACTCGTCCGCCAGGGTTGGGCGGCCGTAGACGGTCATTCGGCGAGCTCGCCCTTCACCCAGTCGTCCACGCGCTCGAAGACGGTCGTCGGGACGAGCGCGAGGGTGGTCTCCTCGCCACTGCGGGAGACCTTGGTGTTGATCTCCTGGATGACGTACTCGGCGTCGATGCCGGGCCAGCGGGCGGTGCGGGCGCGCACGCGGATCTTGTGGCCGACGCGCAGCTCGGCGGCGGAGTACTCGCCGCCGGGGTGGAGGGTGACCTCGGGGACGATGATGGGGAACGCGCCGACGGCGGTCATGCGCTCGGCCTGAGCGGTCAGGGTCTCGACCCGGACGACGGAGTTGTTGGTCTCGACGGCGGCCAGGCGCGGGATGCGGCGGCCGTCCTCGGTCTCCAACTGGCCGTTGTACCACCAGGATTTGAGCTGCGACCAGCCTTCGCCCGCGCCGTTGACGCCGGTCTCGGTGCACATCCGGTCGCCGTCCGACGTGACGGTGGTGACGGTGCAGTTGGTGCCGTGCTCCAGCACGATGCCGGTGTCCTCGCCGCCGGCTGGGTAAAGCCATCGCATCCGATTGCGGATCACGCGGGCGTCCACGTCCCAGTCGTGATCGATCCGGAAGTCAAACCCGCGGATCACCGCGCCGAGCTGTTCGACGGCCTCACCGACGGACTTCCACTCGAACCACATGTATGTACGCTCGCGCTTCATCGTGTCCAGGTCGGGGCCGAAGGTCAGTGCGCCGGGACCGTTGCTGCCCCAGTAGCCGTTCTGGCCGGGGGAGACGGGCGAGGGGGAGTCGGCGAACTGCTGGATCAACTCGCGTGCGATGGTGGTCTGTTCGCGCGGCGTGGTGCCGGTGGAGTACCCGAGATTGATCATGTTCCTGCGGTAGTACTCCCACAGGCCGACGCAGTCGAGCGTCATCGTCTCGGCGGACAGGTCGACGGACCACGAGAGCAGCGGGCCGCCCCACAGCACGCGGCTGCCGCGCTGGACGTGGGCGGTGATCCGCCACGGCGAGATCAGCGACCAGTCCAGCCCGGCGAGGGGTTCTGCGGCGAGCGGCACGGTGAAGGTGGCGGAGCCGGGGGCGTTGAGGATGGAGCGGTAGCTGAGCCCGGAGACGGGCAGCTCGGCGAGCAGCCGGCCGCCCTTGAACTCGGAGAGGATCACCCGGTAGTCGTCCGCCATCAGGCCGCCACCGTGACGATGGCCTCGGCGTAGGAGGTCCACGCGGCGGTGAACTTGATGTTGTTGCTCATCGTGTTGCCCGGGGCGCAGGTGGTAAAGACGTTGAGCGGGGTGCCGGCCGGGACCTTGACGGTGGCGCATCCTCTGGCGTCGTGGCTGTCGCCCGCGCGGGTGTACTGCGGGCGCCCGGCCTGGCGGCGCTCGCCGTGTCCCACGACGACGGGCGTGATCCAGCCTTCGCCGAACTCACCCCGGTAGGTGACTTCGAAGGAGACGGTGACCAGGCGCGGGTACGGGGCGGCCGGGGCCGTGAACTGGTGCCAGCCCTCGTTGCCCCACGCCCCGTCCCCGGCCTGGTACGAGGCGTCCAGCTGGACCGCCCCAGGCACGAGCGGGGCGGTGGTGCCTGGGCCCGTGACCTTGTGCAGAGCAGTGGTCGCTGAGTCGTAGACCAGGGAGCCGGCCGGGGCTCCGGCGGCGGCCTGGGCAACGCCCTGAGCGCCCCCGGTCCGGACCTGGCGCAGCGGGGTGGTGTCGAGCTGCCCGGCGGCGACGAACCGGACGTCCTCGATCCCGGTGATACCGGTCTGGGCGATGTTCACCAGAGCCAGGCGGATGCAGTTGGACGGCACGGGCCAGTCCTTCGCGCCCGGGGTGGACTCGGCGAGCACCGCGATGGACCAGCCACGCGCACCTTCCTTGGTTACCTGCGTGCCCGCGGCCGCCGGGGTGGCGGGTGCGTACGGGGTTCCGTCGGCGGCGAAGGAGACGGACTGCATGTAGCGGTCCGCGGTGGTGCGGATGTCGGCCAGCTGGGGACCGGCCGGGGCGCTGTCGGGGTCGGCGAAGGCGACGACGAGGTCCTGGCGGGCGGCCTCACCAGGCTTGGGGGTGGAGCACTGGAGCTGCACGGAGGCGTCCAGGTTGGCGAGGTGCACGGCGCCCGTGTGGGACACGGCCACGTCGTCCGGCAGCCACACCGACCCGGCCGCCACGGACACGCGCGGGGTGGGGTTGTCGACCTTCTCGACCAGCAGGGCGGTGGGCCCGGCGACGCCGACGTGGGCGCCCCGGGTGCCGCCGATCATCGTGCGAAGATCGAGTGCGTCGTACCTCCCCTGCTGAATGAAAAGTGGGGCGCGGAGTTCAACTGCCAAGGGAGAAGGGGTCCTTACATCCAGGCGGAGCGCCAGTACACATCCGCGGTGACCCCGGCGGGGCCTTCGAGTACGTCGAGTTGGACGGTGCTCGCTCCGGGCGGCAGGGCGAACCAGGAGGCTCCCGGGTCGACCTGGCCGAAGCGGCTGGCACCGTTGAGGGTGATGCGGCGACGCCCCATGTCGATCACCAGGGCGTCACCCCGGCCGACCCGCAGTCCCCGGCAGGCGAAGCGCTTGCGCTCGCCGTTGTGGACGAGGGCCAGTGACGGGTCGCGGATCTCGCCCGTGCGCGGGGTGAGCCGGATGACGGGCCAGGTGTCCACCGAGCCCGTGTTGACGATGTCCGGGGCGGCCCGGGTGCCGGGGCCGTTGCCCATGTCGAACGGGAACGTCAACGGGAAGATGGGGCGCCCGCCCCGGGGGACGTCGACCGCGACCGTCGCCGAGGCCTGGTCGGCGGCGTACAGGCGGGGGTCGGTGGCCAGCAGCTCGACCGTGACCCGGCGGCGGCCCGCGTGGAAGTCGCGGTCCACGGTGACGGCGCGCTTGCGCACCCGGGCCATGATCCGGGCCTTCCCGCCCGCCACCCCCGGGAACGCGAACGCGAAGGGCTGCTCGTCCCCACCGGGGGCGAACGCCGCCAGCAGGTCCGGGACTTCGTGATCGTCCAGGGCGAGCATGGTGAGCGTGACGGTGCGCGCTCCCATGTAGTCGGTGCCAGGGGTCAGTCCGTCGCGCTGGAGCAGCTCGGCGTCCGAGGTCCGCACATCCGGGGCGTCCAGGAGGCCGGCCACCTCCTCCAGGACGACGGAGGAGTCCTCACCCAGCAACAGCCCGCCCCACGAAGCCGTCCACGGCTCGCCGGTGTAGGGGTTGCGGGCACTGGGCTGGGGGCCCGGGTCCGGCCTTCGCGGCGCGGGCAGGTCGGGCAGCGTGCGGAACGTGACCGGCTCGGACCACTCGTCGACGTCCGCTCCGCCACGGTGGCAGCGCACCCGGTACTCGGTGCCGGGCTCCAGCGGCTCCCGGCTCCCGAGCAAGGCGGTGCCCGGCCAGTCGGGGTCCTCGGCCTCGAAGCGCGTCGTGCCCGTGGCCGTGTCGATGGTCTCGGTATCCGTCCAAGCGCCGTGGGCCAGGGTGAAGAACACGCGGGCCGTGTGGGCGGTGACGTCGCCGACAATCGGCGCGGTGACGTGCGTGATGGCAGCTACCTCCCGGAGGTCTTCAGCTCCCACGCGATCTGCTTGCCGATCTCGTGGGGGTCCGCGTTAGTGGTGGCGTTGACAGTGATGCGCGGCCCGTAGCGCTCGCTGGCTCCGCCCTTGGACGGGGTGTCCGGGTGGCGCAGACCTGCGGCGGCCCGCTGGCCGTAGCCGTAGGAGTCGAGCGAGCGAAGGCCCGAGGCGACCGGGCGAAGGGCCTGCTCCAGCGGGCTCGCGTACACGGCGGCCGGCATCGCGGCGAACGCCATGACCGGTGCGGCCATCAGCGAGCGCGGCGCGGCGGCCGGGGCGGACGCGGGAGCTGAGCTGAAGGGGTTGATGCTGCTGACGATCCCCGAGACGATGCCGCCGACGCTGATCGACTTCATGCCGTTGACCAGGCCCTGGATCGCTGACTTGCCCTTGTCGAACAGCAGCGAGCCCAGGTCGCCGATCGCCGAGAGGATCTTGCCCGGCAGTGCGGCGACGAACGAGACCGTCGCCGTGATCCCTGACTGGACGCCGCTGGTGATGCTCGACCAGGCCGAGGTCACCGCGTTGACGCAGGTCTGCCAGGCAGACGCCGTCCACGACGTCACGTTCCGCCAGGCCGTCGACACGGCCGAGCCCACGGACGAGGCCGCCGACGAGACGGCCGAGGTCACGGACGACCAGCACGATGCCGTCCACGACGTCACCGACGCCCAGGCCGACGACGTCCATGAGGAAACGTTTCTCCATGCGGCCGAAGCGGCAGAGGCCGCGGAGGATGCCGCCGACGAGACGGCCGACGTCACGGACGACCAGGCGGAGGACGTCCACGAGGTCACCGCGGACCAGGCTGCGGAGGTTGCGGACGTCAGTCCGTCCCAGGCGGCCTGAACTGCGTGCCAGGCCGCGACGGCGGCGATGGCCAGGGCGTTCCAGGCGCTCATCGTGATGTCGAAGCCGACGACCAAGGCGCGAAGCCCGAGGTCGACAAGCCGCATCATGGAGGCCGTGGCCTGCGCGTTGTCCTTGAAGACCTGGAAGAACTGGCGCAGGGTGTCCGCGAACCACGAGACCGACGCGGCGATCTCGGGCGAGAACTGGACCGCCAGGGAGGCCAGCCCCTGAAGGACGGCATCCAGGACGCCGACCAGCGGGCCCAGGATCAGCTTGAGCCGGGCGCCCCCGTTGGAGAGGGTGAGGAAGAAGTCGCCGAAGGCGGCTCCGATGCCGACGAGCGCAACCGGCAGCTCGTCGGTGAACGCCCGCATCCCGGGCGTCGACATCGCCCCCGTGAGCTTCGGGACAAGTGTGTCGCTGAAGTCGGTGACCGACTTCACCATGGGGCGGACGAACTTCGACCCGGCGTCGAAGAACGCCTTGAACTGCGGTTCCGCCTGGCGGAACCAGCTCGTGATGTCGCGGACCGCGCCCCCGAACTCGGAGCGCATGGCGGCGGTGGCGGGCTTCAGCGCCGCCGACGCCTTCTGCATCGCCTCCTCGGCCTGCTTGCCGAGGGTCTTCATATCGCCCGCCGCAGCGATCGCGGCGAGACCGATCGGCAGGACCGGCAAGGCCGCCAGCGCCAGGACGCCGATCAGCCCGGAGGCGACGACCGTCACCCACGAGGCGATGGCGATGACCGCGACCAGCAGCGGCGCTGCCGCAGCGGCGGACTGGGCGAAGCCGGCCGCCATGCCCAGGGTGCCCTGGGCAGCCGAGCTGATGCCCGAGCCGATGCCCTGGAGGGCGGTGGCCGTCTGCTCGATCGAGAGCGTGAACAGCCGCCCGAAGGACCGGGCGACCACCGCGGCCCCCGAACCGACCTCCCGCAGACCGGACTTGACCCGGTCCAGTCCGCCTCTGGCGAGGTGGACATTGATGCCCAGCCGCCAGCGGCGGCCGGTGAACGCCCGGATGCGGACCTCGGCCGGCGCGGTGTCCGCGTCGGCCCGCACCCGCGCTCGT
Organism: Kitasatospora sp. NPDC059088; assembly: GCF_042738155.1. Lineage (NCBI taxonomy): Bacteria > Bacillati > Actinomycetota > Actinomycetes > Kitasatosporales > Streptomycetaceae > Kitasatospora > Kitasatospora sp. NPDC059088. The sequence continues at coordinate 25,816 of NZ_JBHYGR010000039.1, forward strand.
CGTTCGCGGGTGAGGGCGGCGATCCGGGCGGCGGCCTCGCCGGTGTCGGCGACGACGTTGACCCGGACGCTGCGGTCGTGGGTCAACTCCCGCAGCCGGGCGTTGACGCCCGTGGTGTCAAGGTCCAGCTTGACCTTGAGCTTGGTGTAGCGCTCCAGCATCTCCAGGTACCGCTTCAAGCGGTCCCGGAAGCCGTCGGTGTCCGGCAGGACGCGCACGTGGACGCGCCCGGCCTCCTTGCCGCCGGGGCCGGCCATCGGCTCACCTCCTACGTGAGTCGGACCGGTGCGGGCCGATCAGGCGCGGCGGAGCGCGCGAGCACGGCCGCCGGTAGGCGGAACGTTTCTGCAAGGGGGGCTGACGCCTCGGCGAGCACCGGGCCCCCACCCTCGCCGACCTCACGCTGGAGCGCGGCGACGAACGGGCTGGTACCGGCAGCTCGGCGGACCTTCTTGGCGTACGGGCGGGGGTAGGGCGTCGGCCGCTCCACGCTGCGGGGGTTCTTCGAAGCCTTGGTGACCTGGACGTGGGTGAGCGCCTGGACGGCGTCCACCAGGTCCGCGAGGACGTACGTCCTGGCGTCCCAGCCCAGGGCCTCACGGCCACCGCGGAGTGCGGCCAGCGTCGCGGAGTCGTCGGGGAAGGTCCCGATCAGGGCGAGGATCAAGCGGGCGGAGTGCCGGCCCCGGACGAAGTCCAGAATGTCCACGCCGCAGTAGCGGCGCAGGTCGGCGGTGATCTCCGCGCCGTGCTTGTCCAGCAGCCTGATCAGGCCGCCGCTTCCCCCGGCGCGGCCTCCTCCATCCACCGCTCGACCACGGTCATGGTCTGCTCCAGCGGCAGCGCGTCCACGGACTCCCGCATCGCCTTCTTGTCGGAGGCGACCGCCACCAGCAGGCCCGTCATCGCATCGATCCGCTTCTCGTTGCTGACCTTCTGCGACTGCACGATGTCCAGCAGGGCGAGCGCGGTCCTCAGGTCACCGCCGGGCAGGGCCTCGATCCGACGCAGCCGCAGCGTCTTGCCGTTCTTGGCGACGAACTTGGTGCCCTTGCCGGTGTGCTTGCGCTCGGCCTCGGCGGCGAGGGCGGTGAAGTCCAGGGTGGTCAAGAGGGATGCCTCCAGGCGGTTTGACAGATCTGACAGAAAGTCATGAAACTACTACTGAGAGGTTGGCACCTCTCGGTACGTCGCAACCCTGGGTGGGCGGGAATCCCCCTGGGGTTACCCCTCGTGTCGTCGTCTGAGTACCGGTGTACTGACAACGGCGTTGCGAGGGTTGACGCTCAACCCGCACCCACCGAAGACCTCAGCGGCTCGAAGTAGCGCGAGTTCCCGAGCACCTGCACCGGCGGGTCTCGATTCATCTACCGCTTGCGGTAGGTCGGATCGGGCCTGCCTGAAACAGGTCGACTCCCGATCCGCCGCCAGAGCTGAGGAGTTGGTGGTGCAAGTTCCTGGGTGGTTGGCACCTGTGATTCTCGGGGCCCCTACGGTGTTCGCCGTCCTTCGAGTACTGCTGAGGCGCTGGATTCCATCGCTGAGCGAGGACGTGATCATCTCGATCCGTGCGATTCGCAAGGTCCAGGCGGAGCTGCGAAGGGGTCGGGAACCGGTGCAGTCGGCGGTGCCGCCCAAGAGGATCAGGCGGTGAGCTGAAGCCCCACGGCCAGGTCGAAGACCGGGGTCACGGTGCCCAGCGGTGCGGACTGGTTGAGGGCCACCACGGTGGCCTTCACCGGCATCTCGCCGAGCGCGGCCGGGTCCATGGTCACCGAGTCCGCGCCGATGATCGACGTCTTCGGGTAGTGCCAGGCGACGCACTTCGTGCCGTCCACGGCTGCGATCATCAGCGCGCGGTTCTGCGCGGTGGGGCTGGTCGGGATGGAGAACAGGCCCTTGCTGTCCAGACCCCTGTCGGTACCGTAATAGAGCTTGTACGACTCCGCGGTGAAGTCGGACAGGTTGATGGTCACGGCGTAGGTCTTGCTCGGGTCGGTGGTGCGCAGGCTCTTGTTCTGCCACGACCCCAGCACCTCCGGCTCGTCGCCGTCGACGCTCATCTCGATGCCGTTGTCCAGGCTGGTGTTGCCGATGGACTTCCAATTCAGCCCGACAGGGCCCCACTTGGTCGAGTCCTTCGGATCGAACCCTGCCTTCAGGTCCGGCAGCGCGGTACCCGGAGGGGCGACGAAGATGTATCCGGTGCCCGGTACAAGAACCGGGGAGTCGTCAGCCACGCTGACTCCTTTCCGGCCCTCATCGGGGCCGTGTAGCGATCATGTAGTTGCCCGAGAACCGGTAGAAGCCGGTCTGGGCCTCGGTCATCGGGTCGGTGGTGGCGAACGGGCCGGTGGCCTCGCGGAATCGGCTGAGGTAGCCGTCGGGGTTGCCCCACTGCTCGAAGGTCAGGCGGACCAGGCCGGCGCGGGCGCGGCGGGCGAGCAGGGAGGCGTCGGCGCGGCTGGTGGCGTAGGTCTGGATGGTGAACATGCCCTCGTCCACGTACCGCTTGTCCTTCATCACCCCGCCGACTCGGCGGGCGATCACCAGCCCGCCCGTCGTGCTCAGCGCGAGCTGCCAGTCGGTGGGCAGGTAGACCGCGCAGCGGTGCTCCGGGAGCACGGTGCGCAGGGCCTCCAGGACGATGCGCTCGGAGTCGGGCATCAGGTACGGCTCGCGGGTCACCACAGGGCGGCCTCCATCGCGTGGATGCCGTCCACGGGCCGGTTCGCGCGGTGGTTGAAGCCGCCCCAGTTCTTGTGTGCGGCCAGCGGGTCTTCGTTGACGATGGCGTAGCCCTTGGCGTGCCGCTTCACCTTCAGCCCGGCGATGAACTCGCCGGTCTCGACGTGCAGCAGCGCCTTCGCGGCGACGCGGGCCTTGCGCTCCTCGGCCTCCAGCTTGAGGGCGCCCATCACTCCCGGGAGCCCGGCGACCAGGGAGTCCAGGTCAGGACGGATCTCCGCCACTCTGGCCACCGCCCTCCACGATCACGGTCACGAACCGCATGCGGTCGGAAGCGCCGTGGTGGGCGCGCGGGGCGTCCACCACAGCCCAGCGGGTACCGGGGTCGCCGTCGTCGGCGAACTCCAGCGACGACCATTTGTCGATCACCACGTCCGGCGGGAATACCACCTTGCGGCGCACGGGCGGGGACCAGCCGACCTGAGCGCCGACCGGGGCGCGCCAGCCTGCGGCATCGCCGACCGGGGCGACCCAGGCCGAGTAGGTGGTGCTCGGCCCGGGTGCCGGTCGACGGTCGCCGTAGCCGTCATCGACCATGACCACGGTATGGACGCTCACGCGGGTGCGGCCCCGCTCCAGCAGGCTCACGCGGCACCCCAGGAGTCCTCGGGGTCCGGGAACGGGTAGCCGGTACGCAGGCCTCGTGAGGCGACCTCACGGCGGGCGGACACGGAGCGCAGACCACCGCGGCCTGCCACCCGTTCGATCAGCGCTTGCTCGCCCCGGGTGAGGGCGAGTCCCATCGGGGAGCCGTCCGGCATGCGGTAGGAGACCTCGCCGGCCTGCTCCTGCACGTACGACTCCGGGTTGCGGAAGCGGCGGTCGGCGACGGCCAGGGCCAGCGTGCGGATCACCTGGGGGTGGCGCTGCGGGGTCCACGCGGGGTGGCCGGTGGCGGCGATGACCCAGAAGGCGTCTTCGATCGCGGCGTTGGCCCGCTCCCAGTCCGGGGTGCCGATGGCAGGAGCGGGCTTGCCCAGGCGCTTGAACAGGTCGGAGACGTCGAGCGCCACGCACGGCCCCTTACTTCGCGACGGTGGCGGTCGGCTCACCGGTGAAGGTGACGCGGATGCCTCGGACCTTGACCAGGTTCTTCGGGTCCTGCCAGTTGGTCTCGCCCTTCTTCAGGTCGGTGACCAGGGTGGCGCCCCAGTACGAGCTGAGGAAGGAACGCTCCATCGCCGCACCGGAGTTGTAGTCCTTGATCCAGCGCAGCGAGAAGCCCTCGGCCGACTGCCGGCCGCCCTTCGCAGACTCGGGTACGCCCGGCGCGCCGGATACGAGCTGGATCGCGGAGCGGTGGAAGGCGTACACACCCAGCGGGTTGAGCGTGTCGCTGGTGGACTCCACGAGGTTGAAGCCGTGGATGCGGCCGAGGGTGCTCTCCTTCAGGGCCGCGCCGCCGTCGGCGTGCTCGTTGGCCTTGAGGATGTTCGGGTCGTTCAGCAGGTAGAACGCGGCCTCGCTGCCCAGGACGGCCGTGCGGCCCTCGGCGGGAATGTTCTCCTTGTTGAGCTGGACGCGCAGGCGGGCGAGGGCCTTGCGGATCATCCGGCCGGCCTCGTCGTCGGACGCGGCCTTGGTGAGGTCGACCGGGATCTTCGCGGCAGTGGCCACGTCCGTGAAACCGTTCATCGCGGTCGCGACCTTGCGCTCCAGGCGCTCGGTGATGCTGTCCACCTGCGGGACCATGACCTGCTCGCCGAAGCTGAACAGGTCAAGCGACAGCTCGGCATCGCTGAGGTCCACCGCGGAGTAGGCGTGGGTGTCCAGGCGGACGGCCAGGAGACCTTCGTTCAGGGTCTCGGACTGAATCCAGGTCGCGGTGTCGTTGAACTTCCGCTTGGCGTCGATCGCCTCCTCTGCACCGTGCAGGCGGGCGGGACGGCGGATGTTGATGACCTGGCCGGTGGCGTTGACGAACTCGGACGCCGCTCGGCGGTCGAACATGCCCGCCAGGACCACGGAGTCCTTCAGGTTGGCGAGAGCTTCGGTGACGAGCTTGTCAGGGTTCTGGAAGGCGTTGGCACGTGCGGGGTTGAGAGAGATAGCGCTGTTCCTCGGGAAGACGGAAGGCCGCCCACGTACGGGGCGGCCTCAGGTTCAGGGGGTGGTTTCAAGCCGATCTTCCGGAGTCTCGGTGTCATCTCCTCGTGCAGCAGCCCCGGATGGGAGCATGCCAGAGAACGGATACACCGGACACAGAAGATGGAGACAGGACATGGCGCAGGGGCAGCAGCGGCTGGAGACCAAGCAGATCACCGGGTAGGTCATCACGCACACCATCGTCAAGCCGACCAACGACCTTGGCTACTCCAGGAAGCAGGAGGCGGAGATGGTTGATGCGCTGGACGCGGCGGAGGCTGCGGACAAGGCGAAGACTGCCTCGGAGTGACGGTGGGTGAGGACTGACCCTTCACAGCCGCCCGGCTCATCGGTCAGATGCCGTAGCGGCGCTGGCGCAGCTTCGCGGCCAGGCCCTTGTACGGGTCGGGCTCGGAGTGGGGGGTCAGCCCACCCGCGCCCAGCAGCGGCTTCGGCGCGGCGACGGCGGCCAGTTGCTCGGCGTGCTGGCGGACGGCAGCCTCGTCGGCACCCTGGACCAGGGCGGCGAGGACCGGCGGCAGCGCGTACTCGGCGGCGATCCGGTCTCGGAGTGCCTGCTCCTGGAGCTGGGCCACCTGGGCGCGCAGCTCGTCCGCCTCGACGCCGGCCTCGACGGAGCGCTCGCGTGTGGTGTCCAGGTCGGCCTGCATCTTCTCGTACAGCGCCTTGTAGTCCGGCTCGACTGGGGCGGGGGCGGCCGGGCTCTGCTCGCCGCTCTCCACAGCGGGGGTCTCGGGCTCCGGACTTGCGGGCGGGGTGGCCGGGTTCACCACGCCGCCGGGGATCGCCTCGGCCGGGGTCGGGGTCTCGCTCTGCTGTTCGGACAAGTTTCTCCTAGAGGTCGTCCGCAATCGATCTTGGACGGAACGTGGGCTGATGCCCCTTCTGTCATCGGTCGGCGGATCGGCTTCGGTGTTCCGTCAAGCGCGGTCCGCAAGGAACGCCCGAAAGTGATCTTGCCAACCCGGCACCCCTCGTGGCTTTCTGGAATCGATCGATGACCGTACGTAGCGGACGGTCGGAGTGCGATGAATGGGGACGACGATGAGCACTTCCAACGAAGCGACCGCGGGTGGCGAGGAATCCACCGCCGCGAAGGCCGCCGGGCTGCCCGAATCGGGCACAGTGGTCAGCTGGGCCAACGCTTCGAGCAGGCTGCGGATGGCAGTCCAGCGTGAGTCCACCAAGGACGGGGCCGAAGTCCACCAGCTTCTCGCCACCCCTAGGGACCACATGCGATGGCGACTGGTCGTGGTGGGCCAGGACAACGGCGACGTTCTGTACAAGATGGAGAACGTACGCAGCGGAAAGGTCCTGGAGGTCTCCGGAGCCCAGCAGCGGGAAGGGGCGGTGGTAGCGCAATGGGCCGACGAGGGTGACGACGCGCACCACCAGCAGTGGAAGCTGATCCGGGTGGGCGACACGGTCAACCCCGAGGTGTACGAGATCGTGAACCGGAACAGCGGGTTGTTCCTGCGAGTCGACGGCAAATCCCAGACAGTAATCAAGCAGCGCGCTGCGGAAGGCGAACCCCAGGAACGGCAGTGGCAGTTGCTCCCGGTTTGACGCAGGAGGGTCAGGCGAGGACGCCCCTCAGTGCTCGAAGCCGGATAGTTCCCGGAATCGAACGGGTTGGAGCCGCCCCTTGCCTGACCCGCCGGCTCTCGTCTCACCCAGGGGCCTTGTCGCTGTAGTAAGTGCGCCAGTCCGCCAGCGACCCGCCTCCGAAGTCCCGCCACATCCGGCTGAACCGGCCGTTCTCGATGGGCAGTTGGTAGCGGCGGGAGAAGATCGGGATCGGCTGGCAGTGGCAGTGCGGGTGAGCGCCGAACGCGGCCGTGCGCTTGGACTTGTAGATCGCGCCTCGGCCGGCCATGAGCGCGCAGAAGTAGCAGGGGCTTGCGTCGGTCTTGCGGAAGTAGCCGATCGCCCCGGGGTCGTCTTGGAGAGCGGTGTGGATCGCGTCCCGGCCGCCGTCCTGGACGAGCATCCCGCCCGCCCCGGTGCTGCCGGTCTTCAGCGAGTCCAGGAACTCCTTCTCCCAGGCGATCAGCTCCGGGTCGTTCAGCTCGGCCGAGCCCTGGCCGGCGTGCTCGCTCTCGTGCTGGGCCACGCGGTCGGCGACCTGGTGGCGGAACGCTTCTTCCGCCCTGAGGGCCTCGTGGGCGAGGTCTTCGACGGGGAAGGGATTGCGGGTGTCGACGGCCAGCTGCTCGTGCGGGCCGGTGCCGGTCCGCTTGCCGGTGGCCTTGTTGAAGTCGGCCCACAGGGAGCCGAGCGAGGCACCCGGGCGGTAGTCGGGGCCGCCGATCACGCGGCCGGTCTCCAGTGCGCGCACCAGTCGGTAGAAGGCGATGGACAGAACCCGGGAGGCCGCCGCGGATTCGCGGATGGCCGCCGTGTACTCGGCTTCCAGCTCGGTCAGCGAACCGGCGATCTCGCGGGCCTCGACGGCGGCCAGTACCTCGGCCCAGCGGGCGGCGAAGTCAGCGGCCAGCGCTTGCTGCGCGAGCTGGTACGCGGCCACCGCCCGCAGGATCTCGGCCGTTCTTGGAGTCCACGCCACCGGCCGTCGCCTCCTTCTGCTGCTTCATGGCCTCGGCCTCGGCGGCCTCCGCCTTACGGGCGGCCTCCTCGGCGGCCTTGACCGCCTCGTCGATGTCTGCCTGGCTGAAGCCGGGCACCTTGCGCAGCGCGACGCTGAGCGGGACTCCCTGCTGCATGAGCTTGACCATCGCATCGGCAGCCTGGGCCAGCGAACGCGTTGCCTTCTCAGCCCACTCGACCTGGCTCTCGTCCTGCTCGATCTCGCCCCGGCCGGCCGCAACGGCGCACAGCCGGAACACCGACTCCCACGACTCGCCCAGCGAGTCCTGGAGCGTGGACAGGAACCGTTTGAACGAGGTCTCCGCTGCCGCGAGGGCGTCCGCGCTGAGGTTCACCAGGTTCGACCCGGCCAGGTAGTGCGGCGGCACGTCGGCCAGGCCCATGATCTCCTCGACGGTCTGACGGCGGGAGGCCAGCAGGTCCGAGGTGGGCATGCTCGGGAGCTGCCCGAACTTCGCATCCGAGTTGGGCGCCATCAGCAGGGTGGAGGGGTCCAACGAGGGGACGTCGTAGAGGGGTTCGCCGGTCTCCGGGTCGCGCAGCGGGTCACCCGTCTCCGGGTCTAGCCGCTCCGACGGAGCCAGGCCGGTGGCGAAGCGGATCGCGTGCGCGCCCCAGTGCTCGGTGAGCAGCAGGGACAGCGTCTGCTGGTTGAGGCGGTCCTGCGAGACGAGCAGCGGCTCGATCAGGCCCCGGGTGCGGCCCCTCAGGTCCACCGACGGGGAGAACCGCACCACCGGGCAGACGTTCATGCCGTGCGGCTCGGTGGCGAGCACCGCGGCCTCCGGCTCGGCGTCCAGGTCCACGGTGTGGCGGGCGACGTCGTCCCACAGGTAGGCCAGCGTGCGGTGCTCGTCGGGCTGCTGCTCGGGCACGTGCAGCGCGTACACCGGATGCTCGTCCCAGGCCGGGTCGACGTAGACGGCCACGGTGGTGATCGCGTCGTACGCGCGGATCAGCGGCTCGCGGCGGCCCTTGCGAGGGTCGGGGGTGACCACGACGTACGCGGCCCCGCTGGTGAGGGCGGCGCGGTGGACGGCGTTCTGCCGCTCGTCCAGCCGGCTCTGCTGCCAGTACTTCCACTCGAAGGCGTTCTCGCCGCTGCCCGGCTTGCGGAAGCCCTGGACGCGCAGCGCGTTCAGCGGGGCCTCCACCGCCAGGCCGGAGACGTTGACGATGGACCGCTTGACCAGGTCCTTGAACTCGGCGTTGGCCTTGGCCGGCATCCACGGAGCGCGGTGCAGGCCGCGGGCATAGCGGTCGACCAGGTTCAACCGGTCGAAGTCGCGGTCGACCAGGCCCTTGGCGTGCCGGGCACGCTGGAGTACGACGGGGAGGGACATCAGAACCCTCCTCTGGTCTGGAGTTGTCCGGGCTGCTTCGGGGGCTTGAGCTTGCCGCTCTCGGCGAGGCGGCGCAGGGCGATCCAGGCGATCACCATCGTGGCGTACAGGTCGATCTTCAGCTTCGACTCGCGGCTCTCCTTGCCGAAGCCGATGCCGTACTTGTTCGGGCGCCTGCGGGCGTTCATGGTGTGCCGGGTCAGCGAGTAGTCACGTACGTGCGGCAGGGACGCCGTCTCGATCGCGCCGACCATCGCCATGTGCTCGGTGGTGATCTCGCGCTGGTTGGCGCGCATGTCGAACCCGACCGTGGACTTGCCGGACGCCTTGATCAGCAGGTGCTTGCCGTAGGTCTCCGACCAGTCCGCGATGTAGGACTCCCAGCCGTTCACGTCGGCGAAGAACGCGGTGACGGTGTACTTCTGGAAGACGTGGCCGACCATGTCGTTGACCTCCTGGCCGTCCACTTCCCAGTTCTTGCCGGCCGGGCCGTCCGGCTTCTCCCACAGCGCGAGCGGCTGCACCAGCTTGTCCCGAACTCTCATGGCCAGCAGGGCAGTCGAGTCGTCGGTCTTGCCGCCATCGAAGGCAAGGACGATCCGCTCGCCGGGCCGGATGCCGTCCTCGGGCTCGACCGTCGCCAGGTCCCAGGTGTCACGGTCCACCAGCGCGTCATCGTGGCTGGAGAGCTGGTTGAGGTACTTCCGCCGGGACTCGTCCTCGGACGTGGACGCCGACCAGATGTCCTTCATCACTCGGGAGGGATTGATCCACACCGAGTCGCCCCGCGCGCACAGGATCGCCGCGAGCAGCTGGTCCTCGTCGGCGAGATCGACCCCGGGCGGGGCCTCCACCGAGTCGTAGTAGATACCCGCGTCGCGGTTGATCCCGTCGCGCTGCTTCTCGAAGGCGTACCAGGTGCCCTCGGCGACGCTCTCCTCCCCGATGATCGGCGCGTTGGTGATCTCCATTGTCCGCCCGCCGACCTTGGTCGCGTTGGGACGGATCGTGGCTGCGAGGCGGGGGCCGTGGTTGCCTTCGACCCAGTGCCAGGTTTCATTCAGCAGCGCGAAGCTCGGCCGGCCGCCCTCGGCGGCGCGGAAGCTGGACGCCTTGGCCTCCAGGCGGCACTGGCGGCCGTCAGTGTCGGTCTGGCTGGCGTAGCAGACCTCTTGGCCCAGCTTGATCGCGTACCGGTCGATGGCGGCCTGGGAGAAGATCGTGGACAGCGCCGACATCGTGTTGACGTTCTGGCCAGCCGCGGTGGCGAAGATCTGCACCCAGGCTTCCTGCGGCGGGCCGCCGATCGGCGAGCCGTCGGCGCGAAAGCCGACCAGGCGGCACGGGCCGACGAACTCCATCGCGGCCACCGACGCCATCGTCGGGTCCTTGCCCCACCCCTTGAGGCGGCGCAGGGTGCCGGACTCGTAGCGGAAGGACCGACCCCAGGTCTCGGGGTCGTTCGGGTCCTCCGGGACGGCATCGTTGCGCAGCTCGTACCAGCGGGAGAGGATTCTGACCTGCTCGGGGGTGTACTTCCAGTCTGGCCGGAAGGCACGCGCCGACCAGCGCAGCAGCTCGCCCGCGAGGGTGCGGTGCGGGTGCGGAACGGTGTCCGCGATGGTGCGGACAGGTTCGTAGGTGAGCAACGAACCTCCTGCGCACTACCGATCTACCGCTTTCGCGGTAGAAGAATCCTGAGAACGGAAAGAGCACGCTTCCGCGTCTCGGAGCTTCGGTGTAGTACCGCAAGAATGGCGGTAGTCCCGACAAGGCCGACGTAGGCAAGGGCGGCGTAGCCCGTCGTCTGCAACATGAAGGCAGTAGAGCACCGCTTCTACCGATCGCACATTCCCCTCTATGAGCAGCGCTCATAGAATGTGACGAACACTCATAACTGTGGCAGATGTCACACTTGAGATGCCCCGAGGACAGCGCGATCCTCCAACAGTCGGGCAGCGTCGACGGAGACGTGCTCACCGGCTACGAAGGGCGAGTTCATGTTGTGGGCCCACAGTTCACGGGCCATGGCGTGCGGGACCTCGGAGTCCAAGCACGCCTCGTAGTAGACGATCGTCCGCGCGATACGCAGGGACTCGTCCGAGGGGCCGACGCCCCGTGCTGCCTTGCGGCGTGCCACGGCGGGCTCCTCTCAGACTCGATTGCCCCAGCGGGCGCCCACGGCGTCGCGGGCGTTGTGACCCCGCCTCGGGCCTTCGCCTTCACCGCGGACCTTGGCGAGGTAGCCGGCCGCGCTCGCCCGGTTGGTCTGGGCCTGCGCGATGCCCGGGTGGAGGACCATCATCCCGGCGCGGTTCCCGCCGGGGATCATCTGGCCTTCGCGCTTCACCACGGCGTCGAGCTGGGCGGCGCGGGCGAGCATCGGTGTGGCGATGTCGATCAGCGCGAGGTCGGTCGGCTCCAAGTCCAACTCGGTCTCGTACAGCGCGATCAACGCGGCGCGGATCGCCGCCGGGTTCTTCTCGGTCGGATCGACGTTCAACGGACCTCCCCGGGGTGGCGTCGGCGGGTTCGGACGGGCTGCCAACGGTCCGCGGTGGCTCGTCGGCGGGCCCGGCCAGCGTCGGCGGCGTCCTTGCGCAGGACGTGCCAGTCGCACAGCGCGCGCAAGTTGGCGGGGTCGTCGGAGCCGCCCTCGGAGGCGGGGGCGATGTGGTCGCAGTGGCGGGCGGGCTCGGCGCACAGTTCGCCGGTGTCGTAGCGGATGTGCTGGCACATCCAGCCGTCGCGGTTCATCACCGCGCGGCGAAGGCGGGCCCAGTGCGGGGGAAGAGGGATCGTCCGGCGCGAACTCGCGGACACGGAGACCTCCTTGAAGCGCAGGACCCCGCCAGGTGCTCGACCACGACCGGGGAGAGAGGGCCGATCGGGGAGCGTTGCCCTGGCGGGGCTGTGGGAGGAGGCCGGCTGGGGTGCCGCAGCAACAGGTGCGCGCACGCGCGCGGAGCGGCCTCCACATGTATTAAGCCGGGGTGGTTAACACCACCAACGCCCGTGGCCTCACTCTCCGCAATCAGTGCGTGGCAGAGTGTTCATCTCTGCTGGTCACGCTGCGTAGATGATCCAGAAGAAGGAGTCGGTTGGCGTTCGTATCGGATCTCGGCTGCTATGACGCTCCGGGCAACAAAGGAACGCGCGCGGGAGGCACCCCCCGGGTCGCCCCGCAGCAAGCGCTGAACGGCCGCAACGCGACCACCAATTCCGCTGAACAACAAGGGATTTCAAGCTCCTTCGCGTGCGCGCGCGTCTTCCAACTTGGCGCGAACGAGCAGCCTCGTTGACTGTGGCGACGAACACACCTCTCGCATTGGACAACCAATGCGGTAATGCCACAGTGTTGGACACACAACGCCGTGCCGACCGAAACGAGATCACGATGCGTAACTACCTCGCCCCCGCCGCTCTGGGGCTGGCCATGCTGCTGGCCGGGTCGCCGTGGCAGACGCACAACTGGGGCGGGGGGCTCGCGGCGGCCCTCCTGGCGGCCCTTGTCACCCACTGGGCCCGGCAGCTGCCCGGCCTGGTGAAGCGGGCCGCACAGGGCCCGGCTGTGGCCGCCGAACCGGAGCGGGTGGCCGTCGTCCCCGCCCCGGTGAGCAGCTACGACCGCGAGCGCGCCGAGATCACCGGCCGCCGCCCGCGCCGCAACCGCCGCAACGCCCGCTAACCGCCCCGGCTCAACCAACGGAGAACCCGCGATGAACCCCCGCCGCACCCTCGCCGTGCTCACCCTGTCCGCCGCAACCGCCGTCGGCGGGTGGCTGGTCGGCCACACCACCGCCACACCGGAAGCGCCCGAATCCGTGCTGGTCGAAGCCTTCAACGACGGGTGGACCGAAGGCATGCAAGACGCCTGCGATCAGGGCAGCACGTACGCCTGCGACTGGCTCAACCCCACCCGCTGACCGGCCACCCGAACCACCGCAAGGAACGCACCATGAACGCCACGCTCACCCCCGAACTCACCGACGCCGTAGACAAGTTCGGCGCGCGGTACGACACCGCACAGAACCTGCTCAATGAGTGCGCCGCCCACGACTGGGCACGCATAGCCCTGGTGATGGACGTCTCCGGGTTCCTGGAGGACGGGGACCACTGGTACTCCACCGAGGCGGAACAGGTGCTCGCGGCATCCAACTACGAAACCGCCAAGCGCTGGTTCACCGAGGAGTGCGGGCCGATCGGCGAAGCGTGGGACGACACAGGGTGGCTCATGTACGACGCGGACAACCCGGCCGCCGTGGCGGTAGCCGAGCGCGTGACCGCGTGCCTGCACGGATACCCGCTGCTGGACGAGACCGACCACGGCGAACGCGAGTGGGAAGCCATGGTGGAGGAGGTGGAGGGGTCGCCCCTCACCCTGCCCGACGGGGTGGACGGCGCGGACGTGCTGCGCGAACTGCCCTGCCCCCAACTCGGCTGCATCACCATGGACATGGTGGAGGACGCCCTGTCCGGCATGGGGTACGCGCAGTGCTCGGACTGTGACGAGTGGCTGACCCCGATGACCGCCCGGAGCGGCGAACCCCTGTGCCGTGACTGCGCCCTCGAAGAGACGCGCCCGGTTGAGATGTCTGTCTGGGTACCGGCGGACGGCGACGTGACCCGGGCCCGCACCGTGTACGGGCAGGGCAAGCCGCTGACGGCCGTCCTGACGCCCTACCTCGACGGCTACGCCACGCAGCAGGGGGCCGCGTACCGCGAAGACGTCCGCGCCATCGTCCGGGGCTCCGCGCAGGGATACCGCGCCGTGTACGGCCGCGCCGCGTAGGCACCAGGCCCCGCCCCCTCCAACTCCCGCACCACAGAACGGAAGCACCACCATGACCCGCACCACCGCCCTTGAGCTCTCCGGCTACTGGCCGCGCCTCGCCCGACTCGGGATGGACCACCCGGAGAACGTGGCCGCGATGTTCGACGCCTTCCGTGACATGCGCCGCGACGCGGAGTTCGGCCGGGGGCTCGACCTCCTGCTGGACGACCTGTTCGACGCCCCCGACACCGTCTGACCACCCCCACCCACCGCGCCACCGCACCGACCCGAGAGAGACCCCACCGTGAGCCGCACCGCTGACTACCTGACCGAGCTTGCCGAGGACGCCGGAGTCGTCGCAGAGCTCGAAGCCCTCACCGCCTACGCCGGGTACGTGGGCAACGCCGAGTACGCCGTCGCCAGCTTCGAGGACGCGTACGAAGGCGAGTGGGACAGCCTGGAGGACTTCGCCCATGACCGGCTCATGGAGACGGACGACGAGTACCGCGCGGCTGTCGAAGGGTGCCGGGGGTGGCGGCCCGAGCTGGACATGATCGCGTGGGGCTGCGACTACTTCCACGCCGCCAGCGGCCACGTCTTCCGGTCCCTCTGAGCTGTGCCCCCTTGGTGAGGGCCCAGCGCCCCCGCCGGGCCCCGCCATGGGTGCACAGACACCAGGCCCCACCCCCTCACCCCCAACCGCCACCACGGAGGCACAGCCATGCCCGAGAACGCCCCGAACCCCGCCTTCGACGCCACGTTCGCCACGCTTGTCGCGGACCTGCCCGACCCCGAAGTGACCGCCAGCGAAGACGAGTTCGGCTGTGAGCTCTGCGGCGGGGTGCTGGAAGCCACCGCGCCCCTGTGGTTCGAGGTCTACCGGCGGGCCGACGGAACCCCCGGCGTCTACGTCCACGGGATCGGCATCGAGTCGGCCACCGTCAGCTGCAAGGAATGCAACCAGGCCCCCGGGGACCACCTGGACCGGATGATCACGGACGCCATGTACCCGTGGGACAACGCGCTCACCGGCATGGAGGTCTGAGCCGCTTCGGTGGCGGCCGGACCACTCCGGCCCCTGCCGTGGCCGCTCAGGCACCAGGCCCCACCCTCACCCGTACCGAAGGAACAGCGCAATGACCACCACCCCCACCGAGACCACACCCGAGAGCAACGGCGACCTGTTCGAGTGCGAGTACTGCGGCGGCCGGATCGAAGCCTATGCCCCGCTGTGGGCCCGGATTCGCCGCCGCCCCGACGGAACCCCCGCCCTCGAAGCGCTCGGGGCATGGCACGAAGACGCCCGGGTCAGCTGCGCCGACTGCGACATGCCGAGCGAACTCGCCCAACTCATCTCCGACGTCATGCGCCCGGTCTGGAGCGCCGTATCCCGCATCAAGGTCTGAGCCCCTACCGCGCTGGCACCAGGCCCCGCGCGGTCCCACCCCCGCCACCGCACCATCGAAGGAACAGCGCCACCGTGACCACCACCCCCGCCCGTCTGCAAGCCCTCGTTGACCGCGTCCACAGCCACGAAGCCGGTTGGGAAACCACATTCGTGGAGAACGTCCCCTCCTACGACCCCGCTTGCTTCCTCGACCAGCCCGCCGACGACAAGGACATGGACAACTGGGACGAGATCGACAACGACCGCGCGTTCCACAGCCGAGAGCTGTTGTTCACGATGACCGCCGAACTCGAAGCGCTCATTGCCGAGTTGGAGAACGTCACCCCGGGCCCCCCGCTGGCCAGCGCCCAAGAGTTCAAGGTGCTCACCGCCTGGGCCGTCTACGACAGCCACAGCGCCGACCACGCCGACCCGGACCGCCTCACCACCGCCCGACTCACCGAGGCCGGATACCTCACCCCCGGGTACGTGATCGGCAGCTGGCGAGCCACCCGCACCGGACACGCCGCCCTCACGGCGTACACCAGGGCCCACCCCGTCGGCAGCGGCGTCGGCATCCCGCTGTGACCGACCCCTCTGGCGCCAGACCCCACCCCCACCCGCACCATCCGCAGGAGCCCCCCATGCCCCACTTCGCCGTGCACATTGACGAGACCGTGTCTTACCGCTTCGAGGTCGAAGCCGACAACTACGAAGCCGCCGAGGCCGCCGCCGTCGCCCTCTTCGAGAGCGACGCCCGCGAGGACGGCTACAGCCACTCCAACGAGATGCAGGTCTATGACCCCGAACTGCTGGACGCGCCCCCGACCGCCGCGTGACTGCGCGCCGCTGACACCAGGTCCCACCCCCGCCGCAGCCCAGGAGACCCCAGTGCCCACCCCCCATGACGAACGCGTTCCGCTGCGCGCTGAACTGCTGATGCTCGCCGAAGGGCTCGCCCAGGCCCTCGGTGCCGCCGAGTGGACCGTCGACCCGCGCCGGATACCCGACTGGCACCCCTGCGTCGAACTGGTCCGCACCGAAGACGGAGCCCACATCCTGATCCAGCAGGAACGGCTGCGCCCCGGCCGGTGGTGGGTGCACGGCGTCCTCCCCGACGGCGGCACCTACTACTACCGGCACGACATCGAATCGGGGGACATCACCGTCACCCGGGCCAAGACCCCCGCCCAGGTCGCCCAGGACGTGCAACGGCGACTGCTGCCCGCCCTGGACGCGGCGGTCGCCGAGATGAGCGCCAGGCAGCACCAGCACCTGACCGACGTGCACGAGGTCACCGCCGTGGCCCGCCGGTTGAAGGCCGTGCCGCTCACCACCGGCCAGCCGCCCGGCGAGGCGAACGGGCGAAATGGCGAGGACACCACCCGCACCCTGCGCTGGAACCAGGGCCCTGGGACCTCTTGGAGCTCGCCCCACGCCGTCGTCAAAGTTGGCCGTGCCCGGTTCGGCGGCGTCGAGATCGCGTGCTCGCACCTCACCCCCGACATGGCCGAGGCCGTGCTGCTGGCCTTGGCCGCCTCGCTGCCCGCCGAGAAGCCGGTTAAGGCCGCGTAGGCACCAGAGCCCACCCCCGCCAGCGGCCGGCTGCTGGCACCAGGCCCCACCCCGAGCACCCCAGGAGAACAGCAGCATGCCCAAATACATCGTCGCCGTGGACGTGATCGACGTGCACCTGGTGCCCGTCCTCGCCCCCACTCCCGAGGCCGCCGAGGCCGAGGCCGAGCGCATCATCACGGCCGATCGGACGATGTGGTTCGACCACACCGAGCCCGTGGTCGTTAGTGACGCCCTGACCGAAGCCGAGTGGGACGCCCAGGAAGAGGCCATCAACCGTCGCAACAACGGGCACCAGGTCCCGCCCCGGTCCCGTCGGCCGAAGGAGAACGCCCCCGCGGCCAAGTTCAAGGCTCCCCGCACCGACCACCACGCCGACGGCTCCGAGTGCCCGCCCGCCCACAAGCACACCAGCACGGGCAGGCCGCTGACCGAGGGGTGCCCCGGGCGGGCGTACTCCACGGCCACCTGCACCTGCGGCTGGACCACCCGCAACACGGCCAAGGGCTACACCGACGAGTGCCGCCGCCGCCACCTGGCCACCGATCACGGCTGAGCCCCACCGACACCAGGCCTCACCCCGCCCCTTGGAGACACCAGTGCCCGCCCCTGCCCTCCCCGCCACCGGCTACACCCTCACCTACCCGAAGGCCCGCCCCGAGCAGCCCCCGATGGCCGTTCGCTTCACCGTCGCGCCCGACACCAAGGGCACCTGGACAGTGGAGAGGCAGCCGTACGGAGCGGCCGACCAGAGGTTTGCTGGGGGCCAGCCCCGCCACTACTTCGGCGACGATGCTCAGGCCCGAGCCGAAGCCGCATACCGGGGGCTCGTCGTCCGGGAGTGCCTGCACCTCGGGCAGATGCTCGGCATAGAGCTGGAACCGCGGGACTTCCACTTCCGCAACGGCCACCCCACCCTCGACGGCATGGACGCCGGCCAGTGGCTCGAAGCCGTCGGCACCGACTGACCCGCCCCACTGGCACCAGGCCCAACCCCCTCACCCGGGATGGGGCCTGGTGTCGAAGTGCCGGGTGTCGGAGCCCGGTTGGCATTGAGTCCGACCGTAGGAGTGCTGTTTATAGATCTTTTTAAGAGTGTCAAAAAAATGACACTAATGACACCACTCTTCCGCCGTCCCACCCCTCCACCACCCGGCCTGACCACAGGCCCCACCCCCCAGGAGACCCCAGTGCCCACCCCCGCCCGCGCCCTCTGGATACCCGGGGGCGGCACCGCCCTGGAGTGGGGGCTGCGCAACCCCTGCTCGGTCGGCGTCGGCCCCGGCGGCTACCGGGGCGAAGGCGGAAAGGTGTGGTGCCTGGACTGCGGCGACCACTACACCGGCCTCCCCGCCCAGGTCGGCGACGAGCACGCTCACCGCGACGACGCACACCACGCCGCCCGCCTCCACGCCGACGACCACGAAGCCGACTTCCGCCGCTTCATCACAGCCGCACGGACCCGAGAGGCCCGCGAGAAGTCCGGGTGGACCACCCGCGTCTACGCCCTCGTGGCGGCGGCCTGCGGGGAGGACTACAGCGGCGTGTGGTGGAACGGCACCGGCTACCGCCTCGTGCCCGCCGGGGCCCGCCTCGACGCCAAGGGCCGCCGGGTGCGCCGCCGCGTGGTCGAGCTGGTCATCAAGGCCGGGTTCCTCCAGCAGGACGAGCGCGGCGACGTCGTCGCCACGGCGGACGGCCGCGCCATGCTCCGCATCTGGCAGCACCACCGCGCCGACCTCGCCGAGCCCTGGGCCGCCGGCCACGAGCCCGAAGCCCTGCCCCCGATGCCCGGCGGCCAGGAAGCCGCCCGCCGCCGCGAGGCAGCCCGCCAGCGCATGCTGGAGCTGGAGCGCCAGGCCGCCCGCAGCCGCGCCGAGTTCCTGCGCCGCAGGGAAGAGGCCGAGCAGCGGCACCAGGCCGAGCTGGAAGCCGCCCGCCAGCGCCGGGCCGACGAGCAGGCCGAACGTGAGCGCGCCCAGCGGGCCCGCACCGGAGCGGACATCGACCTGACGTGGTCCGCGGTGGGTGCCGGCCGCTGGAGCGTCACCGGCTCGGGTCACGACCGCCGCTTCGAAGTCGTCCTCAACGACCGCGACTTCGCCCACGACGCGTACGAGATCCGCGAGAACGGACAATTCCACTCGCGGCACCCCTACAAGCACCAGGCTGAGACCACCGTCCGCCAGCTCCTCGCCGATGGCGTCGAGATCGGCGAGCGGACACCAGAGCCCACCCCCGCGGCCTCCACCCGCCCGCGCCCGCCCAGTCCCGCTGGCCGATGGCACCAGGCTTCGCCCCAACCCGCCCGCACGGAAGGAAGCACCGCTGCAACCTCACCCCGCCAACCTGCTGCCCAACGGCCAATGGGACGATCGGCTCTTCGACCTCACCTACGAGGGACGCCTCGGCCTCTACCGGGTTGTACGCGGCCTGGGCGAACAGATCGGAACCGTCGAACTCCGTGGTCGCGTGTGGATACCGAAGACCATCGAAGGCACCCCGCCGGGCGACCTTCCACACGGGTACGGCTACCAGATTCGAGCAGTCGCCGGCATCGAGCTGTCCATCGCCATCCCACTGGCCCCGCCGGAAGACGAGGAGAAGTACCGGGTGGCCCCAGGCCCCGCCTCGTCGTAGCCGTGGGTGCCAGGCCCGTGCCCTAACGCCGGAGGGTCGCGTGTCCTCCCCTCAAATCGGATGAGGGCACGCGCCCACGGCCGCAACAGTGTTACGGGAGATAGACCTTCTGCCATTCCAGAGAAGTCATCGTCAGTGCAGCTTCGGCGAGGATGCGCGCCGATTCGGTCTTGAGGTTGCTGAGGCTGCTGTCGATCCACGACTGGACGTTCTGGTAGCCCTGCTCGCGGTACTCCACGGCCTGGAGCAGACACTCCAGCTTGTCCGCGTCGTGGGCGACGATGACTTCCAGACTCTCGGCGTTCTCGTACTCCTCCACGATGGCCTGCACTCCGGCAACGACAGCCGGGTGAGCGGCGCTGACCTGGTCGGCGGTCACGCGTTCGTTCGAGGCAGCGGTGAGGTAGCGCCGGCCAATGTGCGGGATGTCGCTTACCCGGGTCTCCTGGGTGTCGTGGAAGAGGCACAGCAGGGCGACCTTTGCCGGGTCAGCACCCTCCATCATGGCGAGCACCGCGCCGACGATGCCGGTCCGGAACGAGTGCTCTGCAATCGTCTCAGGGTCTTTGACTCCCACAATCCACCAGCCGGAGCGCTTCGCCCGCTTGAGCATGCCCGCCTCGAACAGGTAGCCCGCGGTGCCCCTCGCCTGCGTGTCGTCCGTCATTGATGTCCTTCGCTGTTGGATCGGCTGTTGCTGTAACCGCCTACCCGCAGACCGTAGTGCACAGACTCCAACTCGCGGCGAGACTGTGGTGAAAGGCCACCACCATCGAGCAGAATGCGCGCTTGTGCGGCCAGACCGCGAGCCGTACGCGGGTCCGCGTCGGCCAGGCCGCGCCGGGAGAGCATGAGCGCCCAGATCGAGTGGACATACAGGTCGGTGTACTCGCCCGCCCGGTCCAGCCTGGTGGCGAACTGTCGAAGCAACGCGGACGCGTCCCATGCTTGGTGTTCTTGTTCGGCCATGAAGTCATCGCTGGTTTGCGGGCGTGAGTCGAGCCCGAGCCAATGTGCCCAATAGTTCAGATTCGCGGTTTCGAACTCGTCGTTGTCGGTGATCGAGCGGGCGATGAAGTCTCGGAGCAAGTCGGGGTCGCCCTGTCTCGCCATGGCAGCTGCGACCGACCGCGCTTCGGCCCAGCGGGGCGACCACCCCGTGCCCGCCGAGGGAATCCGGCCTCGGCGCTGCACCCCACCGAACCACTCGACCGCATCACGGGTTCGGTCGTAGGAGGACAGGTACCAAATCTGCCTCCGGAGCAGTGCAGTCCGCTCGTCCCCAGCCTCCACCAGGTCGGCGGCATGCTGGAGGTTATCGAAGAACCGCGAGCGCATTTCCTGCCCGAGGATGGGCGCAGTGGAGACCGGTCCACGTCGGGGGACTGGAATCCCCAACTCCACTGCCACTGACCCTGGCAGAATCCCGCTGACCGCCCAGCCGATCATGTGCGTGGTGTCCCGAGTGAGCACCCAGCCGGCCAACGGATGCTCCAGGACCTCGGCCTTCGTAGGCCGGGACCGCAGTATCTCACCGAGTATGAAGTCCGCATCCATTGCCAGGTTGATGAGGCTGACCAGTCCAGTAGGTGCGCCAAGCAAGATCAGCTTCCGGCGCAACACCACAAGGTTCCCTGCCTTGGTGGAGGAGAGCGGCCGTCTACCAGACTCCCAACCCTGAATGGTGCTCTTGTCGATGCCAAGGTCGACTGCCAGCTCTTCCTGGGTCCTCGGGATCTGCTCCCGGATCGCCTTGAACAGGAAGCCGGAAATCACCCCTTCCGGGGCCCGTACAGGCTCAGGCTGACTGCCGGTCAGTGCTTGGGCCCGCCTCGGTGGCGTTCGACCAGGCATTTCAGGCCCCCCTTGGCCTCAACCGTCTAGGCAACTCGTACTGGCAGTCCGTCGAGCCCTGATTTCACTAGGCGTAACTTCATGGCTACGGCATCGCCGGGACAGCGGAAGCCTAGTACCGCGTCGGCCCCCCGCGTACAAGGTGCTGCCCCTGTCGCAGATTTTCCTTGCGGCAGCCTCAACACAGCAGGAGGGCCAACATGTCCCCCAGCACCATGGATGACTGATGCCGAGACGCACCCGCTCCCGGGTCTACCGCGAAGTCGTGACCGGCCCGACCAAGTTCGAGCTGGCCGCGCTTCCCGCGGCCTGGAACCCCCTGGACGACTACAAGGCGGAGCGCGCGGTCGATCGAGGATCGTCCCCCGCTGCCCTGCTTCAGGCATCGGCGATCAGGTCCACGTGCATCTGCCCTGATTGCTCGGCCCGTCGGCAGACCGCCTGACACGCGATCGCCCTAACAACTCGCACAACGACGCAACGGAGAAGCGCAACTGTGGAAAGCGTGATCCAGGGCGACCCGGTCCGGCACCGCACGGGCCGCTGGACGGGCACCGTCGCGGAGACCCCGAGCAGCCTCGCCAACCACGCCTGGGTGAACAGGGACAGCTCCAGCGACCCCTACCCGGAGCTGGTCCTGCTGGAGGACTTGGAGGCAGCGGATTGAGTACGCCGCACCGCACCCGACTCCCGGACGAGGAGTACGTGGGAGGCCGTCCGGACGGCTACCGGGAGGGGACCTGCTGGGTCTGCCGCCGGGACACGCTGGTCTGCGTCGGCAGCTTGCTCCAGGCTCCCGGCGAGGACCAGAGCACCTGCCACCCGATCTGCGACGACTGCATCGGCCACGCCCGCAGGCCCCACCGCCGCGCTGCGCTGCGGGCCGCGCTCGACAAGCAGACGGCGTAGGCCCCGTGGACGACCAGGACGACTATCGTGACGCAGCCGAGGAAGCCGCGCGCGGAGTCCCGACCCCGGTACCGGTCGCCGTCGCTTACACGCTGTCGCTCTTCGCGCTGATGGCGCTGGCAATTGCACTCATCGCCTCCGGCCGCTTCTAGCCGGCGCCCGCGCCTTCGGGCGCGCCTACAAGCCCCCGGCCCGTCGGAAAGGGTCTTTTCCCGGGCCGGGTCGCACCACCCCGCATGCCTGCCCACTCGCACCCGTGTGGGCAGAGCCAATCCGATTGGAGAAGTACGTGGACACCACCACCAAGCCCGGTGACCCGGAGGTCACCAACCTGACCCGCCGCCTGGACCACTCGGTCCCGGACGGTGACTTCGCCCCGCAGACGGGCATCGACACCCTGACCCGCCGCCTGGACCACAAGGTCCCGGACGGTGACTTCGCCCCCGTGGGCACCGAGGTCTGATCGCAGGTCCCCTCTGATGCCGGTCAGTTGACGGCATAGGCGGGGGGGGGGGGGGGGGGGCACCCCCCCCCCCCCCCCCCCCCCCCCCCCCCCCCCCCCGCCGGAGCGGAGGGCGGGGGGGGAACCCCCCGCGCGGCGCGCCCGGCCGCCCCCGGGGGCCGAGGACCCCCCGCC
>NZ_JBHYGR010000039.1:48405-66781 GCF_042738155.1 Kitasatospora sp. NPDC059088
CCCCGGGCGGCGCCGGGGGTTAGGTCCGCTGCCGCCAGGGGCGGCCGTACATGCGCGGGAGGCGCGGGGGGGCGCCGCAACCCCCCCCCCCGCCCCCCCGCCCTTCCCTCCCACACATCCCGATCAAGGAGAGTCCGCATTGAAGACCACCATCGCCACCTGCGTCCCCACCGGCTCCTTCTTCGACCTCGACCGAAAGGACCCGGACCTGATCCGGCTCCGCGAGCAGGGCGCCGAGCTGGCCATGCCCTTCGCCCTGATGGAGCGCCTGGTGAAGACGGGAACCCCGTTCGCCGAGCACGCCCGCATGCTGCGCAGCGAACCCGTGACCGTGGCCGGAGCCAGCTTCGACTGGTTCGACGCCGAGCTTCCCGCCGAGATCGCCGATGAGATCAACCTCGCGGACTACGAGATCGTGGCCCACACCGACGAGCGCCGCGCGGCGCTGACCCAGGCCCTGGACCGCCTGTCGCTGGTCCACCCCGAGGGATTCGCCCGCGTGCGCGAATTCGTCCGGGGGCTGCTGTGGATGGGCCTCAAGCCCGGCGTCCGCGCGTCCTCGCTGACCAGCTCCAGCGACCCGGCGCTCCCGTACGTCATCGTGTTCTCCGACAAGGCGGCCCGCCACATTCCGCCGAACACCGTCAGCGAGCAGCCCTCTCCCCTCTACCTGGCGGAGAACCTGCTGCACGAGGGCACCCACCAGTCGATCAGCTTCCACGTCCTCCAGCACCAGGTCTTCGCCGACGGGTACTCGTCCAAGACCTCACCCAAGATCGAGATCAGGTGGCGGGCCGGACAGGGCGAGGACCGCAACCAGTACTGGGAGATCGACCGGGCCTTCCACGCGACCTGCGTCTACAACCAGCTGCTGCGCTTCCGCCAGATCGAACTGCGCCGCAGCGACCTCACGCCCGATGAGCGCACCAGCCTCCAGAGCGCCTACGACGAGGGCCTGCCGGCCGTCCGTTATCTCATGCGCGAACTCGAACTCCTGCGGGAGCACTTCACCCCCCACGGCCTGGAGTTGCTGGACGACCTGCGCCACCAGACCGACCAGCTGTAGTGCCACGCTGAGCGCAACCCACCGACGGAGAGCCACGTGCTGGATCACCTCATCACCCACGACGACAACCTGCGGATGGTCCCTACCGACCGGAACGAGCTGACCGCCGCCGTCGGCCGACTCCGCGAGGAACTGCGGACCCTGCCCGAAGGGAGCGACTCCGCCCGTACCCGGGTCCTGACCAGATGGATCGGCATCGCTCAGATGTGCCTTGGTAACCACGACGAGGCCCGGACGTTCCTCCGGCAGTCGCTCGACATTGCCGCGACGATCGGCAACAGCAGGGCCGTCGTCGCCACCGGGCTCAACCTTGGCGACGCGCACCGCTACGCCGGGGACCCCCAGAGCGCGGACGCGCTGTACCGCAGCGCCCTGAACACCGCGCGGAGTCGGCACCCGGAGCTCGTGGACTTCGCCCTCCAGCACACCGGCAAGCACCTCATGGAGCGCGGCGACCTCGCGGGCGCGCAGGGCCACCTGCAAGAAGCGCTGCGGCTGCGGATCGCCAAAGGGGACGCCGAACTGGTCGAGTCCACGCAGGCCGCGCTCGACCGGGTCGAGCTGCTGATCAGCCAGGCCGGCGCAGTGACGGCAGACCCCACCACACCTGGCCAATGGACCGGATGGCTCCAGTCACGCACCACGGCCCGGACGCCCGCCCGATGGGCCGGGGACTTCCCCGCTCTGCGGGACGCTGTCCGCGGGCTCACGTCACAGCAGCGTGTGGCCCCGCGCCACCTGCGCCACCGGCGCGATCAGTCGTTCCCTGCAGACCTGCTCACCGCGATGGCTGAGGAGGCGGAGAAGGCCATCACCGCTGACGGGTACCTCCACAACGGCAAGTGGAACGCCGCTGTCGGCGACGCCGCGCATCACTTCACCGAGCAGGTCGATCTCACTGCGGTCGTGGGGCGCTCAACCGGCCTGGACGTCGAGCAGCCCCACACCGGCGTCTACATCGCCTATCTGGAGGAAGGGCAGTTCCTCGACTTCCACGTGGACGAGCCCGGCTTCGGCGAGGCCAACCTGATCCTGTGCCTCAAGCACGAACGGCCCACCAGCGCCCCCCGGGTCAGCACCACCGTCTTCATCACCGTCGACGGTTACCTCGAATGCGATCTCGGCCCGGGTGACTGCGTCGTCTTCGACGGTGCGCTCACGCCGCACGGCCGGACGCCCCTCAGCGTCGGCGAGAGCGTCACCCTCGTCAGCTTCGGCTTCCGCGCGCGTGACCAGGTTCCGCACAAGGTCGCCGAGCCCCGGCCGATCCCGGGGTAGCAAATCCCCCGACGGGACGGGCAGGGCCCTCTCGGACCCCTGCCCTCCCGAGAATGGGCCATCTTCACTCTTATGAGTGAAGAACATCGCCTGTGCCCGTACAGCTGCGTCCAGGCTCCAATACTGCGGGCATGTCAAATTTTCCCGACGGTAACTTCACCATCGTCAACAGTGAGACCGGCCGCTGCGTCCGGGTCCGGCTGGGCAAGACGGAGGACGTCAGCGACCACAAGGAGGGCACCAAGTACCTCCAGTACGTAACCAAGAATCCAAGCCTCGAACTCGGCCCGGTCGACAACAGCCCGGCGACCGCCTGGTGGTTCGGTAGCAGCAACGAGCAGGTCGTCAGCTTCCCTGTCGGTGAGTACCAGAACATCGGCAACTACTGCGTGTGGATGCACTCCAACCTCTATGTCGACGCCAAGGAGGAGTTGGACCGCTACTCCCGGGCGTTCGCGGGCACGCTGAACAGCATGTCGGAGGACCTGAAGAAGAAGTTCGCCGGGTTGATCCCCGAAGACTTCAAGGCCGAGCAGGCAAGGCGCCATGAGGACATGGTGAAGATGCTGATGGAGGTGGACGCGAAGGCTGCGGAGGCGCTCAGGGCCCGGATGACCGCCTCGTGGGCGGCGGAGGACTTGGTGGCGTGGCACCGCGTCTGTGCCGACGTCGCGTGTCATGCGGCGGGCAGGCACGGCGATGAGACGGTTCCGGGGCCGTTCGCCTACCTCGCCGCGGCCGCCGAGGAAGGAATCCGCCCTCCGGCCGAGGTGTCCGACCCTACGGCGTTGGCCAGCGCGTCGACGTACATGCGCGGCTGCGGTGCCGACCGCAGCGAGGACATCACCTACCGGTGGACGTACGACGGCACCTACATCTACGGCGCGGACAGCAAGACCGTGCCCTCCGAGCGGACCTACTGGACCGACAAGGACGGTTCCCTGGTCGGCAAGACCAAGGGTGGTCCCGGCCAGACCTGGACGATCGCCCCGTGGACGCCCACCCCTCCGCCGGCCAAGATGGACGCGGCATCCGCCCTCATGCTCACCGGCCTGTACGGACCCGTCGCTGTCTTCAAGGACATCTTCGGCGTCTGACGCTCGGGATCACGCCCCTGCACCGCGGAAGGTCCTTCGGACCAGCAACTGCGGCCTGACCGGCGACAGCGAGTTCGTCCGCCCCAACCCCCGGCCCTCGTTCTGTGACTGTTCACACTGTCGCAGAACGGGGGCCTTTCCGCGCATCCGGCGTCCTGCTCCAGCCTCTGGCCTCCGCGCTGACGCCGCGAGTGCGTAGTTGGTGACCTGCCCACATATCCGCGGGTCATCACCGAGGTCAACGTCTGGACACAGGGGCGCGTAACCGATGACCTCGCTGGATCTTCCCAGGTGGGAGCGAGGTAGACGACTGTATACTCGCTCTACACGGAGAAGCCCGGGTACACCTGGCCCGCCGACCTCGCCTTCGCCGACGTCGACCCGGCCGACTACGTCGCCCTGGTGATCCCCGGCGGCCGCGCGCCCGAGTACCTGCGCAACGACCCGGACGTGCAGCGGATCGCCCGGCACTTCTTCGCCGGGGACAAGCCCGTCGCGCAGATCTGCCACGGCCCGCTGATCACCGCCGCCGCCGGGGTGCTCGACGGCCGCCGCACCTCCGCCTACCCCGCGCTCGCCCCGGACATCAAGGCGGCGGGCGCCGAGTTCGTGGAGGGCGAGGCGGTGGTGGACGGCGTGGTCGTCTCGGCCCGCGCCTGGCCCGACCACCCGGCCTGGCTGCGCGCCTTCATCGAGGTCCTGCGCACCAAGGCCCCGGTGTCCTGACCCACCGCGAGGGCCCGTCCTGGGCCCGGCCCCCGGCCGTACCCCGAGACCTCTCGGGGTACGGCCCCGGGCCACGGTCGGGGTAGCGGGCCCTCCGGGAGGCTGACGACGGCTGCGGACCGGTCCTGCCATGGTGTCAAGGCCCATGGAAACAGTCGGAGTTGACGCTCCGGCGCCCTGACCCAGGGAGACCGGCATGACCGCCGATCCGACCGCCCCGGTCCGGAGGCTCCGTCGTCCGCTGCTGCGCGCCGCCGTCACGGCCACCGCGGCCGCGGGCCTGCTCGCCACCCTCGCCCCGGCAGCCCTCGCCGCACCCGCCGCACCGCGCCCGGCCGCCGACTGCCGCGGCGCCCTCCACCTCACCGCCGCCGACCCGGCCGACCGGACGGACTCCGCCGCCGGCCGGGCCGACTGGGCCGCCGCGGACGCGGCCCTGGCCGGCCTCACCGGCCCGGGCTACGCCACCTCCGCCCTGGCCGCCGTCCGGGAGGACGGCCGGCTGGAGTGGCGCAACGCCACCGGTGTCGCCGACCTCGGCAGCGGTGGCCCCGCCGACCCCGAGGGCCGGTTCCGGATCGGCAGCGCCACCAAGACCTTCGTCGCCACCACCCTGCTCCAACTCGTCGGCGAACACCGGCTGGACCTCGACGACCGGCTGGAGTGCCTGCTGCCCGGCGTGGTGCCCAACAGCGCCGCGATCACCGTCCGGCAACTGCTCGACCACACGAGCGGCGTCGCCAACTACACCCAGGACCCGGCCTTCGAGTCCACCGACGAGGGCTGGCTGAACGGCCGCCGCTTCCGGCCCTACTCCCTCCAGGACCTGGTCGACATCGCGAACACGTACCCGCCGGCCTTCCCGCCCGGCCAGGACTGGGCCTACTCCAACACCAACTTCGTGCTGGTCGGGATGATCATCGAGAAGCTCACCGGACACAGCTGGCAGCAGGAGGTCACCCGCCGGATCATCCGCCCGCTGCACCTCACCGGCACCTCGATGCCCGGCAACTCGCCCTTCGTCCCGGGCCCGCACGCCCACGGCTACCTCAAGACCGCCGAAGGCCCGGTGGACGTCACCCTGCTCGACCCCTCGATGGCCGGGTCCGCCGGCGCCGGCATCTCCACCACCGCCGACCTCACCACCTTCCTCGGAGCGCTGCTCGGCGGCCGGTTGCTGCCCCCGGCCGAACTGGCCGAGATGCAGCGGACCACCGCGACCGGCGGGGGCCGCGGCTACGGCCTCGGCCTCCAGCGGGTGGACACCCCGTGCGGCACCTTCTGGGGCCACGCCGGCGGCATCCCCGGGTACAACACCCTGATGCTCGGCTCGGCGGACGGCAGGCGCCAGTTCGCCTCCGTCGTCACCGCCTACGACGTCGGCGACGGGACGGCCGCCAACGCCGCCTGGAACCGGCTGACCGCCACCGCCCTGTGCGGCCCGCAGCAGTCGCCTGCCGCTCCCGCTCCCGGCCTCGCCCCCGACCTCGCCCTCCCCGCGCCCTGACCCTCCCCCTACGCTGACCGGCGACAGTGCAGCCGATCACCACCAGGAGGACCAGTCATGGCAGAGCCGCTGATCGCCACCGTCGGGGGCAAGGTGCCCGCCGTCGACCCGGGCGCCTTCCTCGCGCCGAACGCCGTCGTGGTCGGGGACGTCAGCGTCGCCGCCGGGGCGAGCGTCTGGTACGGCGCGGTGCTGCGCGGCGACGCCGAGTCGATCGCCGTCGGCACGGGCAGCAACATCCAGGACAACTGCACCCTGCACGCCGACCCCGGCTTCCCGCTGGTGGTCGGCGAGCGGGTCTCGGTCGGCCACAACGCGGTGCTGCACGGCTGCACCGTCGAGGACGACGTCCTGGTCGGGATGAACGCCACCGTCCTCAACGGCGCCCGGATCGGCGGCGGTTCGCTGGTCGCGGCGGGCGCGGTGGTGACCCAGGGGATGGACGTCCCGCCCGGCTCGCTGGTCGCGGGGGTCCCGGCCAAGGTCCGTCGGGAGCTGACGGAGGAGGAGCGGGCCGGGATCAAGGCCAACGGCGAGGGCTACCTGCTCCTCGCCGAGGCGCACCGGGAGGTCTAGGCACGCCGCGTCGGCGGTCCGCCGCTACAGCCGGTCGTAGACGGCGGACAGCCGGCGCAGCACCTCGGCGGCCCGGTCCAGGGCCTCCTCGTCGTAGTCGTCGAGGTCGGCGTGCAGGGCCTCGGCCAGAGCGGCCTGGCGCTGCTCGTGCCGGGCCCGGCCGTCCTCGGTGAGGGCGACCAGGACGGACCGCTTGTCCTCGGGCGGGCGGGTGCGGGTGACGTAGCCGGCGTTGACCAGGCCGTTCACCAGCTGGGTGGTGGCCGGGCCGGTGGTCTCGGTGCCGGCGGCGAGCTGGGTGATGCTGAGCGGCCCCCGCTCGGCCAGGGTGCGCAGGGCGCGGGCGTGGGTGAGGGACAGGGCGCCCGGGGTGCGGGTGGCGCGCCCGCGCAGCCGGGAGTCCGCGGCGCTGAGCCGGTAGGCGGCGCGGGCCAGGCGGTCGAGTGCCTGGGCGCGTTCGGGCGCGGGCGGCGGTGCGGTCGTCATGGTGGGTTCCTCCTCGGCGGGTTGACAACAGACTAGCCTCAGTACTTAATGGATAAGTACTTACTCGCTAAGTACTTATCTACACCGCTCCAGGAGGAGACCGTCATGACCATTCGTTCGACCGGCCAGAACTGGGCCCTGGACATCGCCCTCGCCCAGGGCGGCTTCGACGCGCTGCACCCCGAGGCCGTCGGGACCATGGAGCAGCTCGGCCACGACCACACCGACTTCGCCAAGGTCTTCGCCCTGGTCAGGAGCGGTGCCATGCTGCCCAAGGCGTGGGCGACGGTGGCCGGCCAGGCCGAGGAGCGCGCCGCCCACCACGAGCGCGCGGGCTTCGCGCAGACCGCCGCCGACCTCTACCTGCGGGCCGCCGTCATGTGGGGCCGGGCGCAGTACTCGATCTTCGACGCCACCGACCCGCGCAAGGCGGTGCTGCGCGCCCACGCCGACCACTGCGTGGACCGCCTGGGCGCCCTGCGCGACGGCCGGGTCCGCCGGGTGGTGCTGGACTTCGAGGGCTCGACGATCCACGCCCTGCTGCACCTGCCCGCCGGGCGGGTCGAGAACGCGCCCGCCGTCATCCTCGGCCCCGGGATGGACATGATCAAGGAGGACTACATCTGGGCGGCCGAGCGCTACTACACCTCCCGCGGCATCGTCGCGCTCTCCATCGAGGGCCCCGGCCAGGGCCAGACCCGGGCCGGCGGGCTGACCGTCGACCTCGGCAACTACGAGCGGGCGATCGGCCGCTACCTCGACCACCTGGCCGAGCTCCCGGAGGTCGACGCCGAGCGGATCGGCATGTTCGGCATCTCGATGAGCGGCTACTGGGGCTCCCGGGCCGCCGCCACCGACCGCCGGATCGCCGCGCTCGCCGCCTTCGAGGCCGTCACCGGGGACTTCGCGACGATCTTCGAGCGGGCCCAGCCGACCTTCAAGAACAACTACATGTACATGGCCGGGTACACCGACGAGGAGGCCTTCGACCGCGACCTCGCCCACCGCATGCCGCTCGGCGACCTGGTGGCCGAGATCACCTGCCCGGTGCTCTACGGGATCGGCGAGTTCGACGAGCTCACCGACCTCACCCAGGCCCTGGCGAGCTTCGAGCGGGTCCGGGCCCCGAAGGAGCTGCGGGTCTACGAGGACGAGTTCCACCCGCTCGGCGGGGTGGCCGCCGAGGCCTTCCGCTTCGGCGCGGAGTGGCTGGAGCGCGCCCTGGCCGGCGAGTTCGCCGACCCTGGCCGCGACGTCCGGCACTACGTCCACCGCGACGGACGCACCACCGACGGCTCCGCCGACCCCACCTGGTGGCGCGGCGCCGCCCCGACGGAGCTCACCGCGCTGCGCCGCGGCTGACTCCTACGGGGTCGGCGCCGAGGCCGGGGTCGTGGCCGGCGTCAGTGGCACGCCCGTCCGCTCCGCCGACGGTTCCACCGGGACCGGGGCGGGCGGGCGCCGGT
The DNA here is from genome assembly GCF_042738155.1 of Kitasatospora sp. NPDC059088. Lineage (NCBI taxonomy): Bacteria > Bacillati > Actinomycetota > Actinomycetes > Kitasatosporales > Streptomycetaceae > Kitasatospora > Kitasatospora sp. NPDC059088. Next base: position 56,608 of record NZ_JBHYGR010000039.1, read on the forward strand.
CGGCCGCCCAGGCCAGCACCGCGACCACGGCGCCGGCCGCGGCCAGGCCGGCGCCCACCAGGGTCGGCGAGGTCCAGCCGAGCCCGGCGGCCAGGGCCAGCCCGCCGAAGTAGGCCCCCTGGGCGTTGGCCAGGTTGAACGCGCCCTGCACCGTCGCCGAGGCCAGGGTGGGCGCGCTGCGCGCCTTCTGCAGCACCAGGGTCTGCACCGCCGGGACGATCGCGAAGCCGAACAGGCCGATCAGCACCACCGTGACGGCCGCCGACCAGCGGGCGTGCGCGGTCACCGCGAACAGCGCGAGCGTCGCCGAGAGCAGCAGGAAGGAGACGCAGACGGTCGGCCGCAGCGCCCGGTCGGCGGCGAACCCGCCGATCACGTTGCCGAGCGTCATCCCCACCCCGAACAGCGCCAGCACCCCGGTCACCGAACCGGTCGCGTACCCGGAGACCTCGGTGAGCAGCGGCGCGATGTAGCTGTAGCAGGCGAACATCCCGCCGCAGCCGACCATCACGGTGGCCAGCGCCAGCCACAGCTGCCCGCTGCGGAAGGCCCGCAGCTCGTGCCGGAGCCCGGACTGGCCGGGGGAGGGGAGGGCCGGCACCAGCCGGGCGATGGCGAGCGTCCCGGCGGCGGCGATCACCACCACCACCAGCATGGTCGCCCGCCAGCCCAGGTGCTGGCCGAGCAGGGTCGCGGCCGGGACGCCGACGATGTTGGCGACGGTCAGCCCGGAGAACATCACCGCGACCGCCCGGGCCCGCCGGTCCGGCGCCACCAGCTCGGCGGCGGCCACCGCCCCGGCGCCGAAGAACGCGCCGTGCGGCAGCCCGGTGATCAGCCGCGCGGCGGCCAGCGTCCAGAAGTCGGGGGCCAGCGCGCACAGCAGGTTGCCGGTCGCGAACAGCCCGGCCAGCGCCACCAGCACCGCCTTGCGGGGCTTCCCGGCGGCCAGCGCGGTGAGCAGCGGCGCGCCGACCACCACCCCCAGCGCGTACGCGGAGATCAGCCAGCCCGCCTGCGGGATGGAGACGTGCAGACTGTCGGCGACCTGGGGGAGCAGCCCCATGGCGGCGAATTCGGTGGTCCCGATGGCGAAAGCGGTGACGGCCAGCGCGAACAGCGCGAGAGGCAAGGGGTGACTCCGGGGTGATGCCCGCGCCCGGCGGGTGCGTGGCGGGTGCGTGGCGGGTGCGGGCGGTTCGGGCGGCGGGGTGCGCGGCGGGTGCGTGGCGAGGGAATTCGTTCGTCGAGAATCCTAATCGGCCCGGATGACGTCCCCGTGAGGCCCGTGTGACGAATCGGGGGCGTGCGGAGCAGGGGGCTCGCCTCGGCGGCCCCCGCGCGCAAGACTGGGTTCATGTGCCGCAACATCAAGACGCTGCGCCCGCCCGTCACGCCCGACGCCGGCGAGGAGGACTTCCACGCCGCCGCGCTGCAGTACGTCCGCAAGGTGTCCGGTTTCCGTGCACCGGCGGCCCACAACCGGGAGGCCTTCGACCGGGCCGTGGACGCGGTCGCCGAGGCCACCGCCCGGCTGCTCGACGAGCTGGAGGTGCGGGGCTCGCACGCCCGTGCCGCCGGGACGACCGTCTGAGACGCGAGGAGCAGGATCCGCCGATGAAACCCGTCGACCGTTACGCCCTCACCTTCCCCGGCACACCCGGCACCCAGGCCCCGCAGGACGTGGTCGTGGTCGTCCGGACCAGCGCCAAGGGCCCGGGCGGGCACCCCGTCTACGAGGACGCCAGCGGGATCGTCCGGGCCGAGATCAGCGAGGCCGGGGAGGTCCGGATGCTCGCCAGCGGCGGCCACCAGACCCCGCACCTGCCGGTGCACGCCCACCCGCTGCCCTGAACCGCCTCGGACGTCCCGAGCCGCCGAGCCGCGCGATCCCCCCGAAGCGCGGGTCGCGGGCGCGCCCGTGCGGCACAATCGGCCCATGACCACAGCGATTTGGCAGGGCACCGTCGTCGCCGAGAGCGAGGACACCGTCCTCGTCGAGGGCAACCACTACTTCCCGTGGGAGGCGGTCCGGGCCGAGTTCCTGCGGCCCTCCGACACCACCACGGTGTGCAGCTGGAAGGGCACGGCGAACTACTACACGGTGGAGGTGGCCGGGCAGGCCAACCCGGACGCCGCCTGGTACTACGCCGACCCGAAGCCGGAGGCGGAGCACGTCCGGGGGCGGGTGGCCTTCTGGCGCGGGGTGGAGATCACCGAGTAGCGGCAGCCGCGCCCCCGCGTGTCCGAGCCCCGCGTCCGACCCGAGTGTCCGGCCCGAATGTCCGGCCCCCGTGCCCGGTCGGCCGGACGCGGGGGCCGCGCCGTTGCGCGCCGGGGGCCGTCCCGTTCCGTACGGGGGTGCGGTCAGCCGCCGAGGGCCGGTGGCGGGGCGACCGCTCCGTGCCCCGTCTTGACGCCGTTCACCATCGCCTGGTGGACGGCCCGCGCGGTGCTCTCGTCCGTCGCGGCGACCGGGCTGCCGGACACCGTGTACCAGTCCAGCGCCCCGGTGTACTGGACGGTCAGCCGCGCCTCGCCGTCCACCCACGTGGTGTGCACGGTGAGGTCGCCGGAGATGGGGCCGACCTCGGTGGTGGTGACCCCGCCGGGGCCGCTGATGATCGACTGGGTGGTCCAGGTCGCCCACGAGGTGCGCGGGTCCGCGGGCGGCCGGGTCTGCCGGTCGGTTTGATCGTGTTCGGTCATGCGCCTATCCTCCCCCGCCGGTGCGCCACCATCCGGGCAGCGACACCTGCGGTCACAAGGACCGCCCGGTACCGCCGGGCGGTCGGATCGGTGTGGCGGACGGTCAGGCCCGGTCCGGGCCCCTCGCGCCGGGTTCGTCCAGGATGGGGTCGCCCTCCGCCTGGGAGGTGTCCTGTGCGTGCAGGTTCTGCATCGAGGTGACGCCCTCCTCCGGATCGGCGGCCCGGACGTCCTCCTCGCGGTCGGTGCTCACTGCGGAGCGTTCGCTCATGTCGGTCATCGCGGGCTCCGTCTCCTCGGCCGGCCCCGGCGCGCCCGGACGCGGGCGCGGTCGGGCCGGGTCTGTCCCTCGCCCCTCCAGCCTGCCCCCGCCCCGGCGCCGGGGCCAGCCGGGTGACCCGCGCACCCGGCGGCCGGCGGCCGGGGGCCGCCGGGCGGCGGGCACCGGGGCGCAGGATCACCGGAGTGCAGGACCGCCGCCGCGCAGGATCACCAGGTCACGGGCAACGACCGCATCCCGTAGATGAACGACTCGGTGCGGAACGCGCGCTCCCCGGCCGGCCGCAGCCCCGGCAGCCGCCGGAACAGCGTCTCAAGGGCGATCTGCAGCTCGGCGCGGGCCAGCGGCTGGCCCAGGCACTGGTGCACGCCGAAGCCGAAGGCCAGGTGCCGCCGGGCGTCCCGGTCCAGGTCCAGCTCGTCCGTCGACCGGTGCCCGGCGCCGCCGAACACCGCCTCCTCCCGGTTGGCCGTGGACAGCATCGCGATCACGCCCTCCCCGGCCCGGACCGTGACCCCGCCCAGCTCCACGTCCTCCACCGCCACCCGGGGCAGCCCGGTGTGCACGATGGTCAGCAGCCGCAGCAGCTCCTCCACCGCGCCCGGCAGCGCGGCCGGGTCGGCGAGCCTGGCGACCTGCTCCGGGTGCTCCAGCAGCAGCGCGGTGGACAGCGCGATCATGTTCGCCGTGGTCTCGTGCCCGGCGACCAGCAGCAGCACGCCCGTGCCGGCCACGTCGTCCGGGCTCAGGTCGTCCCGCGCCGCGAGCCGGCTCAGGACGTCGTCCTCCGGTTGCGCGCGCTTGCGGGCCGTCAGGTCGCGCAGGTAGTCCTGGACCTCGTCCTGGGCCACCCGGAGCTCCTCCACGGTGCTGTCCCGGCTGAGCAGGGTGCGGCTCAGGCCCTGGAAGCGGTCGCGGTCCTGGTACGGCACGCCGAGCAGCTCGCAGATCACCAACGAGGGCACCGGCAGCGCGAACTCGGTGACCAGGTCGGCCGTGGTCCGGCCCGCGGTCATCCGGTCCAGTGCCTCGTCCACGATCCGCTGGATCTCCGGGCGCAGCGCTTCCACCCGCTTGACCAGGAAGTCCCCGGTGACCATACGGCGCTGGCGGGCGTGCTCGGGGTCGTCGAGGCGCAGGAAGTTCGGCTTGCCCGTGACCAGCTCCTCGCGGGCGCCGGCGACCAGCAGCGGGAAAGCCGGGTGGCGCACGTCGGCGCTGAACCGGCGGTCGGACAGCACGGTGCGGACCTCGGCGTAGCCGGTGACCAGCCAGCAGGCGTCGCCGTCGGGGAGTTCGGCCCTGGTCATGGACGCGGTGGCGGCGGCCTCGGTGTACACGGGCGGCGGGCCGAACGGGCAGCCGCTGGAGTGCGGGGCCGGCAGCAGCGGGACGGCGGGGGCGGTGGGTGCGGCGGGGGCGGTGGGTACGGCGGTCAAGGCGGGGGTCTCCTCGTGTCGCGGGTGTCCTCGTGGGGTTGCCGGGTGCAGGGAGGCCTCCCGGCGGCCTGCGGGGCCGCAGGTGGGGACCGTCAGACCTCGGCCTCGGCGGGCCCGTCCTCGGTGACGCTGATCGCCCGGCCCGGGCAGAGCTCGGCGGCGAGTCTGACGTCGTCGAACTGCTCGGGCAGCAGCACGACCTGGCGAAGAGTCACAAGACTGTCCCGCTCGTCCTGGTCGAAGACCGCGGGCACGTTCATCACACACATTCCGGAGCTGCAGCAACGGTCCCGGTCGACGCTCACCTGCATGTCGGCACCTCTCGCCAGGGCGCCGCCGGCTGCCCGGCGGCCGCCTCTCGTTGTCACGGTCAACCTAGCCGCCGCTGGTCCGCCTACGGAGCGGTAGGGCGGACGGATCGGCAAGAATGGCCGATTCGGCTCCTGCGTGAACGCCCTTGCCGCGCAATGCGTTTCAACCGGCGCCAGGCCGTCGGACGGGGCGGCGCGGACGGCCTCACAGGCCCTCGGCGGCGGCCAACTCCCTGACGGCGGCCACGGTGTCGGCCTCGGCGGCGCTCTTGTCCGGCCGGTACCGCACCACCCGGGCGAACCGCAGGGCCAGCCCGGCGGGGTAGCGGGGGCTGCGCTGGAGGCCGTCGAAGGCGATCTCGACGACCAGTTCCGGCCGCACCCGCACCGTGCGGGCGTCCCGGTCGACCTCCCGGGCGAGCAACTCGGCGGTCTGCCAGGCGAGCGTGGCGTCGGTCAGCCCCTTGAAGGTCTTCCCGAGCATCACCCACGGGCCGAGGCCCGGCTCGCCCGCCGCCCGCGCCCCCAGGTGCAGATTGCTCAGGAACCCCTGCCGCCGGCCGCTGCCCCACTCCGCCGCCAGCACCACCAGGTCCAGGGTGTGCCGGGGCTTCACCTTGATCCAGCCCGCCCCGCGCCGCCCGGCCGCGTACCCGGCCGCCGGGTCCTTCACCAGCACCCCCTCGTGGCCGAGCGCCAGCGCCCCGCGGAAGAACGCCGAGGCCTCCGCCCGGTCCCCGGTCTCGATCCGGGCCACCCGCAGACCCTCCGGCACCGCCCCGGCCAGCGCCGCCCAGCGCTCCCGGCCCGGCCGGTCCACCAGGTCCGCACCGTCCCGGTGCAACAGGTCGAAGAACCGTACGCTGAGCGGGACTTCGGCCCGCAACCGGTCCGGATCCCGCCGGGTGGCGGTACGCGCCGCGGTCTCCTGGAACGGACGCGGCCGCCCGTCCGCGGCCAGCGCGATCGCCTCGCCGTCCAGCACCGCCGACCGCAACGGCAACGCCAGCGCCGCCTCCGCGACCTCGGGGACGCGCGCCGTGATGTCCTCCAGGCCACGGGTGAACACCGCGACCTCCCCGCCGTCCCGGTGCACCTGCACCCGGATCCCGTCCAGCTTCCACTCCAGCGCCGCCGCACCCGTACGCTCCAGCGCCGCCGCCACGTCCGGTGCGGACGCCGCCAGCATCGGCCGCACCGGCCGCCCCACCTCCAGGCGGAACCCCGTCAGGGCCTCCGCCCCACCGGCCAGCGCGGCCCGCGCCACCGCCCGCGCCGACCCCCGGAACATCAACGCCCGCCGCACCGCCGCCACCGGCACCCCGGCCGCCTGCGCCACCGCGTCCCCGACCAGCGCGTCCAGGGCCCCCTGCCGCAGGTCCCCGACCAGGACCGCCCGCAGGAACCCCTGCTCCACCTCCGTCGCCCGCCCGAACAGACCCGCGAGCAGCCGCCGCCGCTCGGCCTGCGCCCCCGCCCCGTGCACCCCGGCGATCCGCTCCAGCTCCCGCTCCACCTCCCGCACCCCCAGCGAGGCCTCCACCGCCGGCGCCGGCAACTCCCGCAGGGCCGCCCACCCCACCCCCGTCCGCAAGCGCTGCGCCTCACCCGACAGCAGCACCACCGCCGCCGCCCCCTCCTCGGCGCCCAGCTCCCGCAGGCACCCCGCCAACCGGCCCACCTTCGCCCGCCGCCCGGGCTCCGCCGCCACCTCCCGTGACACCTCCGCCAACCGCCGCAACCCCATCCGCCGCCACCTCCACCCCCAGCATCCGCGCGGCCCCCCGACCCCGCACCCCGACCGCCCGGGCACGTAGCCTTTCCCGTCCAGCAGTTGACCGGTGAGGGGGAGCGTCCGTGTCGATCGAGTTCGTGCGCCGGTCGGACGGCCTGGCCTACCGCTACCGCCGGGACGGCGAGTTCAACGGGCGGCCGTCCTTCAAGCGCCTCGACCTCGACGTGTGGTGCCGGTGGCTGCCCGAGCGGGGCTGGTGCACCGTGGACGCCGACGGGACCGCCAACGGCTGGCCGCTGTCCGGCCGTCCGGGCCAGGGGCCGTTCCCGCCGCTCGGCCCCTGGCGCAGTTGGAAGGCCGGCAAGTCCTACCTCTACGACCTGCGCCGCACCGAGGAGCTCGACGGGCCCCCGGCCACCGGACCGTTCGAGGACGGAAAACCCGAGGCGGACCGCCGCACCCCGCGGCCATAATGGCCGCGCCCGCCGCCGCCCCGTTCCGAGGGGCGAACCGTCGGCAGGGCGGGAGACGGGGGAGATCCTTGGCACGGCACGCCGCACGCACGGTACTGGTGGCCCTGGCGCTGCTCGCCCTCGCGGTGGGCTGCACGGCCGACCCGGGCGTTCGGCCCACCGCGTCCGCTCCGGTGCCCAAGGCGCCGGCCACCGTCCCGCCGGAGGCCGCGACGGCCTGGCGGCCGCTCGCCCCACTGTCCGGCGAGCAGCTGCGGGCGGCGCTGGCGCCCGTCGCCGAGCTGCCGCCGGGCACCACCACCGAGGACGAGGCGCCGCCGTCCGACGCCACGGTGGCGACGATCGCCAGGGCTGCCCAGCGGAAGCCGGCCTGTGCGCCGGTCCTCGACGCCATGATCGAGCAGTCGGCCGATGCCGCCCGGCTCACGTACGTCACCGGCGACAACAACCTGGGCAACCGGACGTCGGTCCAGCTGGCCGGCGTCCCCGGCGGCCGTGCGCGGGCGGACTTCGAGGCGCTGCGGGACGCCGTCCACGGGGGCGGCTGCACGAGCCTCCGGTTGAACGACCGGTCCGGCGCCGAGCCGCTGGAGGTCGAGCCGGTGGCCTTCCAGGCCTTGGAGGTGCCGGTCGTCGGCTTCCGTCTCCTGTCGCCCACCGGGGCGATGGACGGCCGGGGCGGGTTCACCCGGCTCTACCTGTACGCGGCGGTCGGCGACAACCGCGCGGTGTTCTACAAGGGCGACGACACCGCGCTCGCCCCTGCCCTGCCCACCGGTCTGGTGACCGCGCAGATCCATCGGCTCGTCACTGCCGGGGCGTCGCCGGAGCCGACGCCCATAGCCGTTACTCCTTGACAGGGTGCGTAATACTGTAACGCGCGCGGTCCCGAGGCGCCGTCGGAGCGGGCCGCGCGGCGTCCCTTCCCAGCAGCTCGGAGCACCGCATGCACCCCTTCCTCGACCACCCGGGGCCGCTGGCCTTCGCGCACCGGGGCGGTGAGCTCGGGCACCCGGAGAACTCGCTCGCCGCGTTCGAGGCCGCCGTGGCGCTGGGCTACCGCTACCTGGAGACGGATGTGCACGCCACCGCCGACGGTGTGCTGGTGGCCTTCCACGACTCCCGGCTGGACCGGGTGACCGACCGGGCCGGGGCGGTCGCCGAGCTGCCGTGGGAGACCGTCCGGCGGGCCCGGATCGGCGGCACCGAGCCGGTGCCGCTGCTGGAGGACCTGCTCGGGGCGTTCCCCGCGGCCCGGTTCAACGTGGACGTGAAGGCGGCGCCCGCCGTGCGGCCGCTGGTCGAGGCGATCCGCCGGACGAACGCCTGGGAGCGGGTCTGCGTCGGCGGCTTCTCCGACAGCCGGATCGCCGCCGTGCGCGCCGCCGCCGGCCCCCGGCTGGCGACCTCGCTGGGCCCGCGCGAGGTGGCCCGGCTCCGGCTGCGCTCGCTGGCGGGCCCGCTGGCGCGGGGCGGGGCGCCGTTCGCCGGGCTGTGCGCCCAGGTGCCGGAGCGGCACCGGGGGATCAGGGTGGTCGACCGGGCCTTCGTCCGGGCCGCCCACCGCCTCGGCCTGCAGGTCCACGTGTGGACTGTGGACGATGCCACACGGATCCGGTCTCTCCTCGACCTGGGTGTGGATGGCATCATGGCGGATCGCATCGACGTCCTGAAGGGCGTCCTCGGCGAGCGCGGCTGCTGGACGGACGGCAGCACCGGCTCCAGCACAGTGAAATAGGAGCCCATGAGCACCACGGACCACCTGCCGGACGACGTCTCGTCGCCGCCGGCGGCCGCCGACGACGGCCGTGCCCTGCGCCGGATGCAGTTCGGCTGGTACATCAACGACTGGGCCAACGCCGCCTTCTCGGCCACCGTCCTGACGGTCTTCCTGGGGCCGTACCTGACCGAGGTGGCGAAGAACGCCGCCGACGCGTCCGGCGACGTGCACCCGCTCGGCCTGGCGATCCGCGCCGGATCGTTCTTCCCGTACACGGTCTCCTTCTCGGTGCTGATCTCGGTCGCGGCGATGCTGCTGACCGGTACGGTCGCCGACCGCACCGGGCGGCACAAGGAGCTGATGTGCGGCTTCGCCTACGTGGGCGCGCTCGCCACGATGGGGATGTTCTTCCTCGACGGCGACCGCTACCTGCTCGGCGGCGCGCTGCTGGTGGTCGCCAACATCTCGTACGCGGTGTCCGTGGCGCTCTCCTACGCCTACCTCCCGGGCCTGGCCACCCCCGACGAGCGCGACGCCGTCTCCTCCAAGGGCTGGGCGTACGGCTACGCGGGCGGCGGGCTGCTGCTGATCGCCAACCTGGCGCTGTTCCAGGGCCACGAGGCGCTGGGCCTCTCCTCCGGCACCGCCGTGCGGATCTGCCTGGCCTCGGCCGGCCTGTGGTGGGCGCTGTTCACCCTCGTCCCGATGCTGCGGCTGCCCTCCCGGGCCGGCGTCGTCCGGGCGCGCGCCGAGGCCGCGCCGGACCAGCCGGCCGCCGGCAGCCTGCGCGAGCTCGGCCGCACCCTCAAGAGCATGCGCAAGCACCCGCTGACGCTGCTCTACCTGGCGGCCTTCCTCTGCTACAACGACGGCATCCAGACCGTCGTCTCGCAGGCCTCGCTGTACGGCAGCGAGGAACTCGGCATGGAGCAGGGCACCCTGGTCATCGCGGTGCTGATCGTCCAGATCGTGGCGATCGGCGGCGCCCTGCTGCTCGGCCGGATCGCCCAGCGGCACGGCGCCAAGAAGACCATCCTGGGCTCGCTGGTCGGCTGGGTGGTCACGCTGGCCCTCGGCTACTTCATGCCGGCCCATCAGCCGGTCTGGTTCTACGTCCTGGCCTGCATGATCGGCCTGGTGCTCGGCGGCAGCCAGGCGCTCTCGCGCTCGCTGTTCTCGCACCTGATCCCGGCCGGCCGGGAGGCCGAGTACTTCAGCCTCTACAAGGTCAGCGACCGCGGCACCAGCTGGATGGGCCCGCTGGTCTTCGGCCTCGCCTACCAGGTCACCGGCAGCTACCGCTCGGCGATCATCTCGCTGCTGATCTTCTTCGTGATCGGTTTCGCCGTCCTGGTGAAGGTCCCGGTCCGCCGGGCCATCGAGGCGGTCGGCAACCCCGTCCCCGAGCGGCTCTGAGTCCGCAGTCCGCGCCGCCCGGGGGGCGGGGGGGCGGCCCCGCCCCCCCGGGGGGCGGGGGGGGGCCGGGGCCCCCCCGAAGCCCGCCCCG
>NZ_JBHYGR010000039.1:66791-68613 GCF_042738155.1 Kitasatospora sp. NPDC059088
CCGGCGCCCCCGGCCAACCGCGGGCGCGGCAACCCCCGCCCCCCCGCGCTCCTCCGCCCGCCGCCCCGACCCCCGGCCGCCCGGGGGCTCGGCCCGGCCGCCCGGAGGAGCGGAGGAGCTCAGGGGCCCGCGATCAGCCGGCCGATTCCGTCGAGGAACTCCTCCAGGGTGGCGGCGGCGGGTTCGAAGGCGCCGTCGTGGGAGGCCGTGGTCGACCTCCAGACCCGTCCGGTGTGTCCGGTCGCGAACAGGTGGCCCGCGCCGTTGCTGCCGAAGACCAGCGCCAGGCGCTCGCCCTGGATGACGGGGACGCCGTACTCGCGGACGTGCCCCGTCACCGCGCCCGGCGGGTGGATGAAGTAGCCGTTGTCGAGATCGGGCAGGGAGGCCCGGTCGAGCACCCCGTAGAGCGTCGCCAAGTCGGGGGGCACCGGCAGCAGTTCGCCGAGCGCGGCCGCCGCCCGCCGACCGGACTCCGTCGCGTGGACCAGGGCGTTCTCGCCCGGCGGGAAGCCGTACCTGGCGGCGAAGGACCGGGTGAACCCGGCGAGGGCCGCGCCGGTCTCCTCGCACCAGGCCCGGAGCCACTGCGGGTCGAGCTGCGGACCGGGCAGCGGGGTGGGGTTCCTGAGGTCGATGGTGACGGACCGGCGCCACCCGGCTCCGGCCCGGGCGGTGCCCGGCCGCCCCGTTCCCGCCTCCTGCTCCTGTTCGGCCCCGAGGTCCTCCGATGCGCGGGCACCCAGGGCGCGCAGCCGCGCCTTGCCGGCCTCGTCGGCCTCCTCGGTGCCCGGGTAGAGGGCGGTGTACCGGCCTCCGTCCTCGTCCTGCCAGCTGTAGCTCTGGTACTGCTCCGTCGGTTCGTCCACCGCCGGAACCTCCGTTCCGTGCTGTCGGGATGACCCACCGTAGGCGATGGGGTCCGGTGCGGAGAAGCCCTTCACCCTCCTGGGTGGAACCGGGGAAACGGCCCGGGGATAACTGCCGGAGTGGAGTGTGCGGCGGGTGGTGTTGGCCGGGGTGGAGATCGGCGGGCGGGCGACGGGGCGGCATGCTGGCCCGAGCCGTTCGACCAGCGAGGAGACCGAGTTGAGCACCGCCGCCGTGAACCGTTGGAGCATCAGTGCGCCGCAGGAGGGGGACTACCCGCGCTGGCGCGAACTCTTCCGCGGGTACTGCGAGTTCTACCGGGTGCCGATGCCGGAGGAGAAGGCCGAGCTGGTGTGGTCCTGGCTCAACGACCCGGAGCACGAGGTGGAGGGGCTGCTGGTCCGGGACGGCGCGGGGACGCCGGTCGGCTTCGCGCACTTCCGGCCGTTCGCCCGGCCGCTGCACGGCACGGTCGCCGGGTTCCTGGACGACCTGTTCGTCGCGCCCGAGGTGCGCGGCGGCGGGGCGGTGGACGAACTGCTGGCCCGACTGCGGGAGATCGCCGCCGAGCGCGGCTGGAGCACCGTGCGCTGGATCACCGCGGACGACAACCACCGGGCGCGCAGCAAGTACGACCAGGTCGCCACCCGGACGATGTTCGTCACCTACGACATGGCCCCGGACGCCCCGGGCCGCTGAGCCCGGCCCGCTGAGCCCGGCCCGCTGAGTCCGCTGCGCCTGTCGAGCCTGCTGCGCCCGGCCCGCCGGGGCGGCCGACCGGAGCGCTCGACCGGATCACGTGACCAAGTCGCCGGACATTCGTTCGGAGTTTCTGTTATCGGCGTTCCGCCGGGGGGTCTCCCAGGTGTCGGCACCCGACCAGCCGACCTGGACAGAAAGCAGTGGCCACGTGAACAGCGACGACAGGACGACCGTCATCCCGGCGAGCGGC
>NZ_JBHYGR010000040.1:0-13155 GCF_042738155.1 Kitasatospora sp. NPDC059088
GGGGGGGGGGGGGGCGGCGCCCGGGCGGGGGGGCGGCGCGCCCGCCGCGCCCGCCGCGCCCCCGGCCCCCAAGGCCGCCGCTCCGGCCGCGCCCGCCGCCACCGCCGCGGCCGGCCCCGAGCTGGTCCAGCTGCGCGGCCCGGCCAAGGCCGTCGCCACCAACATGGACGCCTCGCTGGAGGTGCCGACCGCGACCTCGGTCCGCGCCGTCCCGGCGAAGCTGTTGATCGACAACCGCATCGTCATCAACAACCACCTGCAGCGCGCCCGCGGTGGCAAGGTCTCCTTCACCCACCTGATCGGTTACGCCCTGGTCCAGGCCATCAAGGCCGCCCCGGGCATGAACCACAGCTACAAGGTGGAGGACGGCAAGGCCTTCCTGGTCAAGCCGGAGCACGTCAACCTCGGCCTGGCGATCGACCTGGTCAAGCCGAACGGCGACCGCCAGCTCGTCGTCGCGGCCATCAAGAAGGCCGAGACCCTCGACTTCTTCGGCTTCTGGCAGGCCTACGAGGACATCGTCCGCCGGGCCCGCGCCAACAAGCTGACCATGGACGACTTCACCGGCGTCACGGTCTCGCTGACCAACCCCGGCGGCATCGGCACCGTGCACTCCGTGCCGCGCCTGATGCAGAACCAGGGCACCATCGTCGGTGTCGGCGCCATGGAGTACCCGGCCGAGTTCCAGGGCTCCGCCCCGGAGACCCTGTCCCGCCTGGGCGTCTCCAAGATCATGACGCTGACCTCGACCTACGACCACCGCGTCATCCAGGGCGCGGCGTCCGGCGAGTTCCTGCGCGAGATCCACCGCCTGCTGCTCGGTGAGAACGGCTTCTACGACGAGATCTTCGAGTCGCTGCGGATCCCGTACGAGCCGGTCCGCTGGGCCACCGACGTCGCCACCACCCACGACGACGAGGTCAACAAGACCGCGCGCGTCATGGAGCTGATCCACTCCTACCGGGTCCGCGGTCACCTGATGGCCGACACCGACCCGCTGGAGTACAAGCAGCGCAAGCACCCCGACCTCGACGTCACCACCCACGGCCTCACCCTGTGGGACCTGGAGCGCGAGTTCGCGGTCGGCGGCTTCGGCGGCCAGAAGATGATGAAGCTCCGCGACATCCTCGGCCTGCTGCGCAACACCTACTGCCGCACCGTCGGCATCGAGTACATGCACATCCAGGACCCGAAGCAGCGCAAGTGGCTGCAGGAGCGCCTGGAGAAGCCGTACTCGAAGCCGGAGCGCGAGGAGCAGCTGCGGATCCTGCGCCGGCTGAACTCGGCGGAGGCCTTCGAGACCTTCCTGCAGACCAAGTACGTCGGCCAGAAGCGCTTCTCGCTGGAGGGCGGTGAGTCGCTGATCGCCATGCTGGACGCGACCATCGACGCCGCCGCCGAGCACCGCCTGGACGAGGCCGTCATCGGCATGGCCCACCGCGGCCGCCTGAACGTGCTGGCCAACATCGTCGGCAAGCCGTACGGCAAGATCTTCGGCGAGTTCGAGGGCAACCTCGATCCGAAGTCGATGCACGGCTCCGGCGACGTCAAGTACCACCTGGGCGCCGAGGGCACCTTCACCGGCCTGGACGGCGAGACCATCAAGGTCTCGCTCGCCGCGAACCCCTCCCACCTGGAGGCCGTGGACCCGGTCGTCGAGGGCATCGCCCGCGCCAAGCAGGACATCCTGGACCAGGGCGGCACCACCTTCCCGGTGCTGCCGATCCAGATCCACGGCGACGCGGCCTTCGCCGGCCAGGGCGTCGTCGCGGAGACCCTGAACATGTCGCAGCTGCGCGGCTACCGCACCGGCGGCACCGTGCACGTCGTGGTGAACAACCAGGTCGGCTTCACCGCCGCCCCGGCGTCCTCGCGCTCCTCGATGTACTGCACCGACGTGGCCCGCATGATCGAGGCCCCGATCTTCCACGTGAACGGCGACGACCCGGAGGCCGTGGTCCGCGTCGCGCGGCTCGCCTTCGAGTTCCGCCAGGCGTTCCACAAGGACGTCGTGATCGACCTCATCTGCTACCGCCGCCGCGGTCACAACGAGGCCGACAACCCGTCGTTCACCCAGCCGCTGATGTACGACCTGATCGACAAGAAGCGCTCGGTGCGCAAGCTGTACACCGAGGGCCTGATCGGTCGCGGCGACATCACCATGGAAGAGGCGGAGCAGGCGCTCCAGGACTTCCAGGGCCAGCTGGAGAAGGTCTTCGCCGAGGTCCGCGACGCCGCCCAGGCGCCCGCCCCGACCTCCGGCGGCAAGCCGCAGGCCGACTTCCCCGTCAACATCCAGACCGGCATCTCCCAGGAGATGGTCAAGCGGATCGCCGCCTCGCAGGTCAACCTGCCGGACTGGCTGACCGTCCACCCGCGCCTGCTGCCGCAGCTGCAGCGCCGCGCCGCCTCGGTCGAGGACAACACCATCGACTGGGCGATGGGCGAGACCCTCGCCATCGGCTCGCTGCTCATGGAGGGCCACCCGGTCCGCCTGGCCGGCCAGGACAGCCGCCGCGGCACCTTCGGCCAGCGGCACGCCGTGCTGATCGACCGCAAGACCGGTGAGGACTACACCCCGCTGCAGTACCTCACCGAGGACCAGGCCCGCTACACCGTCTACGACAGCCTGCTGTCGGAGTACGCGGCCATGGGCTTCGAGTACGGCTACTCGCTGACCCGCCCGAACTCGCTGGTCATGTGGGAGGCGCAGTTCGGCGACTTCGTCAACGGCGCGCAGACCATGGTGGACGAGTACATCGCCTCCGCCGAGCAGAAGTGGGGCCAGCACTCCGGCGTCACCCTGCTGCTGCCGCACGGCTACGAGGGCCAGGGACCGGACCACTCGTCCGCCCGCCCGGAGCGTTTCCTGCAGATGTGCGCGCAGGACAACATGACGGTCGCGATGCCCACCCTGCCGTCGAACTACTTCCACCTGCTGCGCTGGCAGGCGCACAACCCGCACCACAAGCCGCTGGTCGTCTTCACCCCGAAGTCGATGCTGCGTCTCAAGGCCGCGGCGAGTGCGACCGAGGAGTTCCTGTCCGGCTCGTTCCGCCCGGTCATCGGCGACACCACCGTCGACCCGGCGCAGGTCCGCAAGGTGGTCATCACCGCCGGCAAGTTCTACTACGACGTGGCGGCCGCCCGCGCCGAGCGCGGGGTCACCGACACCGCGATCGTCCGGGTCGAGCGGCTCTACCCGCTGCCGGTGGCCGAGCTCCAGGAGGAGCTGGCCCGCTACGGCGACAACGTCCAGTTCGTCTGGGCGCAGGAGGAGCCGGCCAACCAGGGTGCCTGGCCGTTCATCGCGATGAACCTGGTCGACCACCTCCAGGTCGTCATCGGCCGCAGCGGCGGCGACGCCCGCCTGCGCCGGGTGGCCCGCACCGCGGCCTCGTCGCCGGCGGTCGGCTCCGCCAAGCGGCACGCGGCCGAGCAGCAGGCGCTGCTCGAGGAGATCTTCGCGCTCTGACGCGCGCAGGCTCCGCAGTACCACCGACGCCCGGCGTGATTCGAGAGAGAGGACCTGACCGTGTACTTCACCGACCGAGGCATCGAGGAGCTGGCGAGCCGGCGCGGCGAGGAGGAGGTCACCTTCGAGTGGCTCGCCGAGCGCCTGCGCGAGTTCGTCGACCTCAACCCGGACTTCGAGATCCCGGTCGAGCGGCTGGCCACCTGGCTGGCCCGGCTCGACGACGAGGACGACGACGAGTGAGCCCCGGCGGCCGCTCGTGAGAGGGCCCGGGAGGCACACCGCCTTCCGGGCCCTCGCACGTCTCCCGTAGGGGACGGCTCCGGGATGCTTCCGGGCCGGGTTCAGGGGTGGAACCGCTTGCTTTTCCCGGCACGCGATATATCGTCTTTGGAAGAGAACGCGATACATCGCGATCCGCTACGGGAGGCGGCAGAGATGAGCCAGTGGACGATCGAGGAGCCGGGCAGGACCACGTTCGAGGACGCCGTCCGCGCGCTGCACGTGCGCGTCATCGACGGCACGGTGAACGTGGTCGCGGCCGAGGGCCCGGCCCGCCTGGAGGTCACCGACCTCACCGGCGACCCGCTGCACCTGACGCTGGTCGACGGCGTCCTGACCGTCACCTACAAGGACATCAACAGCTGGGGCGAGTTCGGCACCTGGATCAAGTCGGTCGGCTCGGTCCGCAGCTTCTTCGACTCCTTCAAGCGCAAGCGCTCGGTCGGCGTCACCCTGACCGTGCCGGCCGGCACCGAGGTCAAGGTCGGCACCGTGTCGGCCCACGCCACCGTGAGCGGCATCGACGGCCACGTCTCGGTGCAGAGCGCCAGCGGCGACACCACCCTGGCCGGGGTCACCGGCCGGATCGACGCGAGCACCGTCACCGGCGACGTGGACGCCCAGGCGGTCGGCGGCCAGCTCAAGGTCAACACCGTCTCCGGTCAGCTCACCGTGATCGCCGGCACCGCCGACCGGGTCCAGGCCAACACCGTCACCGGCGCCGTCACCCTGGACCTCGACGTGGCCGGCGAGACCGACGTCAAGGTCAACACCGTCAGCGGCCCGGTCGTGGTCCGGATCCCCTCGCTGGCCGACGCCACCGTCGAGGCCGGCTCCACCAGCGGCGACGTCTCCAGCACCTTCGACGAGCTCACGATGAGCAGCACCTGGGGCGCCAAGAAGATCACCGGCCAGATCGGCGAGGGCCGCGGCAGCCTCAACGTCACCACCGTCTCCGGCGCCGTCACCGTCCTGCGCCGCCCCGAGTCGGAGGACGACGCCCCCGTGGTGGTCCGGGAGCTCCCGGCCGGCCCCGCCTCCGACGCGCCCACCGGCCCCGACCTCACCAAGGAGGCCTGAGATGAGCCCCGTCTTCGGCCACGGCCGGCTCCGGCTCTACCTGCTCAAGCTGCTGGACGAAGCCCCGCGGCACGGCTACGAGGTGATCCGCCTGCTGGAGGAGCGCTTCCAGGGCCTGTACGCGCCGTCCGCCGGCACGGTCTACCCGCGGCTGGCGAAGCTGGAGCAGGAGGGCCTGGTCAGCCACAGCACCGAGGGCGGCCGCAAGGTCTACCAGCTGACCGACGCCGGGCGCGCCGAACTCGAAGCCCGGCAGGTCGAGTTGGACGAGCTGGAGCTGGAGATCCACGACTCGGTGGCGCAGCTCGCCGGGGCGATCCGGGAGGACGTCCGGGACAGCGCCAAGGACCTGCGCGAGGAGCTCTGGCAGGCCGCCAAGCAGGCCCCCCGGCCGGACCGCACCGAGACCGGCGGCGACCCGTGGGCCGGGCCCTGGGGCGACAACGACTCCTGGCAGCGCGCCAAGGAGGAGTTCGCCCAGTTCAAGCGGCAGGCCAAGGAGCAGGCCAAGCGCGCCCGGGAGCAGGAGCGGGCCGCCAAGGCCAAGGCGAAGGCCGCCGAGGAGGAGGCCCGCCGGCTGCGCGAGCAGGCCAAGGCCTCCCGCACCGCCGCCCAGCAGGAGGCGCTGCGGATCAAGCGCCGGGTCGAGCAGCAGGTGCGCGAGCACGCCGCCAAGGGCGACTGGCCGACCGGGCTGGCCGAGGGCCTGTCCGAGCTGACCAAGGGCCTGGCCGGGCTGGCCGACGCGGCCCGCTGGGGCCACCCGACCGGCGAGGCCGGCGAGGGCGCCGGGACGGCCGAGGGCGCCGGGTCCTCCGAGCGGGTCACCGTCACCCGGATCGACCTGGACAAGGGCTCGAACGAGGACTCGGGCAGGAGCCAGGACGGACCGACCGCCACCGCCGACCTGCCGCCGTGGGCGCGCACCGATCCGGACGGCGACCCCGCCCGCGAACTGGAGCGGCTGCTCGACCGCTTCCGCGACCAGGTCCGCGACGCGGCCCGGGACGGCGGGGTGAGCGCCGACGCGCTGGCCGAGGCCCGCTCGGTGCTGGGCACCGCCGGCGAACGGTTGAAGCGGCTGCTCGGCTGACCCGGCCGCCCGCGCGGGCCCGGCGCCCCCTGGTCGGGGGTGCCGGGCCGCCGCGCGTCAGGGGTTGAGCACGATCTTGCCGAAGACGTCACCCTTGGCGAGCCGGGCGAAGCCGTCCCGGGCCTCGGCCAGCGGCAGCACCGAGTCGATCACCGGACGGACCCCGGTGGTGGCGCACAGGGACAGCAGCCCGGCCAGCTCCTCCTTGGTGCCCATGGTCGAACCGACCACCTTGAGCTCCAGGAAGAAGATCCGGTTCAGCTCGGCGGCCTTCGGGCTGGGGCCGGAGGTGGCACCCGAGATGACGATGGTGCCGCCCGGGCGCAGCGACTTCACCGAGTGCGACCAGGTAGCGGCGCCGACCGTCTCCATCACCGCGTCCACCCGGGCGGGCAGCCGGGCGCCGCTCTCGAAGGCCGCGTCCGCGCCGAGCCCGACCGCCCGCTCGCGCTTGGCCTCGTCCCGGCCGGTGACCCACACCCGCAGGCCGGCCGCCTTGCCGAGCACGATCAGCGCGGTCGCCACCCCGCCGCCGGCCCCCTGCACCAGCACCGTGTCACCGGGCTTGACCCCGGCGTTGGTGAACAGCATCCGGTACGCCGTCAGCCAGGCCGTGGGCAGGCAGGCGGCCTCCTCGAAGCTCAGCTCGGCCGGCTTGGGCAGCAGGTTCCAGGTGGGCACGGCCACCCGCTGGGCGAAGGTGCCCTGGTAACGCTCGGTCAGGATGGACCGGGGCTCCGTCGGGCCCACCCCGTGACCGGACTGGCCGATCACCGAGTGGACGACCACCTCGTTGCCGTCCTCGTCGACGCCCGCGGCGTCGCAGCCGAGGATCATCGGCAGCTTCTCGGCGGGCAGGCCGACGCCGCGCAGGGACCACAGGTCGTGGTGGTTGAGACTGGCGGCCCGGACCGTGACCACGCTCCACCCGGGACGGGCCTGCGGCTCGGGGAGTTCGCCCAACTCCAGCCCGCTGAGCGGGTCGTCGGCGTCGATACGGGCGGCATAGGCAGCAAACATGCCCCGGACACTAGCCGGGACGGCCGGGGCCGGGAACCACACGTGGGTGTGACGCGTGTCCCGGCTGTCGCTCCCCCGCTCGCCTCCGGGGCGCTCCGACCCGGTGCCGACGGTCGGCGCTCCCTCGCTCCTGCGTCGCTCCCTCGCGCTCTCCCTTTCGGCACCGGCGCGCCCCTTCGGTTCGGGGGGAGGGGGAGGGCAGGGCGGGGGGAGCGGCCGTCGTGGCCGGCGCGCTCCCCCGGCACCGCGTCAGATCCGGGCCACGCCCTCGGCACGGGCGGCCTCGGCCACGGCCTTGGTGACGGCCGGGGCGACCCGCTCGTCGAACGGCGAGGGGATGACCTTCTGCGGGGTCAGCTCGTCGGCCACCACGGCGGCCAGCGCCTTGGCAGCGGCCAGCTTCATGCCCTCGGTGATCCGGGAGGCCCGCACCTGGAGGGCGCCCGCGAAGATGCCCGGGAAGGCCAGCACGTTGTTGATCTGGTTCGGGAAGTCGCTGCGCCCGGTGGCGACGACCGCCGCGTACTTGTGCGCCACCTCGGGGTGGATCTCCGGGTTGGGGTTGGCCATCGCGAAGATGAACGCGCCCTCGGCCATGGTCGCCACGACCTCCTCCGGCACGGTGCCGCCGGAGACGCCGATGAACACGTCGGCGCCGGCCAGCGCGTCGGCCAGCGAGCCCTTGAGCTCCGAACGGTTGGTCAGCTCGGCGATCTCGGCCTTGACGTCGGTCAGGTCCTCGCGGCCCCGGTACACCACGCCCTTGCGGTCGCAGACGGAGACGTCGCCGATGCCCGCGGCCAGCAGCATCTTGGCGATGGCGATGCCGGCCGCGCCGGCGCCGGAGATCACGGCCCGCAGCGCGCCGATCTCCCGGCCGGTCACCTTGGCGGCGTTCCACAGGGCGGCGGTGGTGACGATCGCGGTGCCGTGCTGGTCGTCGTGGAAGACCGGGATGTCCAGGGCGTCCTGGAGCCGGCGCTCGATCTCGAAGCAGCGGGGGGCGGAGATGTCCTCCAGGTTGACGCCGCCGAAGGACGGGGCCAGCCGGACCACCGTCTCGACGATCTCGTCCACCTCGGTGCAGGCGAGCGCGATCGGCACCGCGTCCACCCCGCCGAACTGCTTGAACAGGATGGCCTTGCCCTCCATCACGGGGAGCGAGGCCTCCGGGCCGATGTCGCCCAGGCCCAGCACGGCGGTGCCGTCGGTGACCACCGCGACGGTGTTGGACTTCCAGGTGTAGTCGTTGACCAGCTCCGGCTGCTCGGCGATGGCCGTGCAGACCCGGGCGACACCGGGGGTGTAGGCGAGGGACAGGTCGTCCGCGTCGCGCACCGGCACGGTCGCCCGGATCTCCATCTTGCCGCCGCGGTGGAGCGCGAAAACGGCGTCGACCGGATCGACGGTGTCCTGGGTGCTGCTGATGATCTCCGCTGCCACGATGACCTCTTCGTCATTGTTTCCGGCGAGGTGCGCGGCCGACGGACTGGGCGCCCCGGCCGTAAGCCGGAAACCGGGTACGCCTGAGCGGACCCGGGGTCGGGGCGGGGGCGCTGCCGTCGGGTGGCGCCCTCGGATGAGGGTTTTTATGGGGTCTTGTGTTGTCCGCTTGTGCTACCGGGCCGAGCGTAGGTCGGACGGAGGCATCGCACCTATGCCTTTTCGTCCTCGTCACGCGCAGTTCATCGCCGTGCTGTCGCGTCGGCTGGGGCCCGGTGTCGGAAGTGCCGGGCTCCGGCGGCGGCAACGGCGCTGAGGCACGCGCACCCGCAAGTGTGAACGCAGATCCGCAGGGGATCGGTGCCCCGGATACGGAGCCACGTGATGACTTCCGGTCCTGGGCACCCCGAGCCTGTCGGGGCTCGTCGGTCTGGTTCGAGCGTTCGGGGGTCACCCGGTACCGAATTCTGACACACCCGCTGCCGGGCCCGGCAGGGCGGGATGGCAGGATCGCTTGTCCGCCGTTCCGCGTACACCCGCGCGACACCGCGGCGACCCCGGTTCCGCCCTCAGGAGCACCCTCATGCCTCTCCGCCCTCCCGCCCGTCGCCCGGCCTTCGCCGCGGCCGCCCTGGCCGCCGCCGGCGCCCTGCTGCTCACCGGTTGCGGCGGTGACGGGCAGGCCGCCGCGAGCGACCCGGTCAAGGACGTCCGCAGCAAGCTGCCGAAGGCGCAGCGCTCCGCCGGGGTGCTGCGCATCGGCATGGACGTCAACTACGCGCCGGTGGAGTTCCGCGGCTCGGACGGCAAGCCGGCCGGCCTCGACCCGGAGCTCGCCACCGCCCTCGGCCGGATCCTCGACGTGCGGGTCGAGTTCGTGGACACCCCCTTCGACAAGCTGATACCGAACCTCCAGGGCAAGCAGTTCGACGTGGCGATGTCCGCGCTCAGCGACGTCCGTGCGCGCCGCGAGGGCCTGGACGCCGACGGCAAGCAGGTCAACCCGGGCGTCGACTTCGTCGACTACTTCATCGCCGGGACCTCGATCGTCGTCCCGAAGGGCAACCCCAAGGGCATCCGGACCCTGGACGACCTGTGCGGCCGGACGATCGCCTTCCAGCAGGGCACCACCCAGGACGAGATCGCCACCCGGCAGGTCGCCGTCTGCTCGCGCGCCGGCAAGCAGCTGACCGTGCACCGCTTCGACACCGACGCCAAGGCGCTGGCCGAGGTCGCCGCCGGCACCGCCGCGGCCGGGCTGAACGACTTCCCGGTGGCCGCCTACGCGGCGAAGACCACGGACGGCGGGGGCCGCTTCGAGGTGACCGGGGCCCAGTCGACCTCCAACCCGTACGGCATCGCGGTCCGCAAGGAGGACACCGAGCTGCGCGACACCGTGGCCAAGGCGGTGGACCAGCTGATCCGCAGCGGCGAGTACGACAAGATCCTCGCCAAGTGGAACGTGAGCGCGGGCGCGGCGCAGAACGCGGTGGTCAACGGGGGCATCTGACCCGCCCGGGGCGGCGGGGCGGGAGCGGGGAACGGGCGGGGCCGCGGGGCAGCGGCGGGGCGTCCGGGAACACCACTGCCGGATCTGCATACTTATACGCAGGGTGACAGGGGCACGCGATCCGTCCGAATAGCGGACAGCACGAGCCCTCGTTATCCGATTTTGATCTGGATGAGGGCCACCTGACCGTCATCAGATGGCAGGATTCCCCCCATCTCGGATCGAGCCGACCACCGGTCGAGGCGGTTCAGGTCGACGTCCACCTCGGCGGAGGGTGGCGGAAGCAGTACCCGCACCACCCTGGGCGGCCACCTGCGCCCAGGCAACTGCACCACCCGGCAACGCACGTACGACGACGTACAGCGAGTGACCACCCGTACGGCTCCGTACGGCCAGCTGCCCCGGTGCGCCGCTCCCGCGGCGCGCTCCGCCCGATTTCTCTCCCCAGGAGGAGATCCCCCTCATGACCGTCCGTACCCAGCGCACCCGCCTCTTCGCGGCCGGCGTGGCTGCCGTGTCCGTGTCCCTGGCACTGACCGGCTGTAGCAGCAGCAAGAGCAGCGACGGCAGCGGCGCCCCCAACGCCTCCGCGACCGTGAACACGGTCAAGGCCGACGACAAGCTGGCCGCCCTCGTCCCCGCCGACGTCAAGTCGGCCGGGAAGCTCCTGGTCGGCGCGGACGCCTCGTACGCGCCGGACGAGTTCAAGGACGACAGCGGCAAGGTCATCGGCATGGACGTCGACCTCGCCAACGCGATCGCCGCCAAGCTCGGCCTCAAGGCCGAGGTCCAGGACTCCGGCTTCACCGCGATCATCCCCGGCATCCAGTCGAACAAGTTCCAGCTCGGCATGTCGTCCTTCACGGACAACAAGGAGCGCGAGCAGGTCGTCGACATGGTGACCTACTTCAACTCGGGCAGCGCCATCGCGGTCAAGAAGGGCAACCCGGGCAAGGTCGACCCGAAGGACCTCTGCGGCAAGAAGGTCGCCGTCCAGACCGGCACCACCCAGGCCGACGAGATCAAGGACACCCGCAACCCGGACTGCGCCAAGGCCGGCAAGCCGGGCATCCAGAACGAGGGCGACAAGTTCGACCTCCAGACGGACGTCACCAACGCCGTGGTCTCCGGCCGCGACGACGCGATGATGGCCGACTCCCAGGTCGTCGACTACGCGATCAAGCAGTCCGGCGGGCAGCTGGAGAAGCTCGGCGACACCTACGGCGTGGCCCCCTACGGCGTCGCCCTCGCCAAGGGCTCCAAGCTCACCCCGGCGATCCAGGGCGCCGTCCAGTCGCTGATCGACGACGGCACCTACAAGCAGATCCTCACCAAGTGGGGCGTCGAGGCCGGTGCCCTCGACAAGTCCGTCGTCAACGGCGCCACCAGCTGACCCCTCGTACGCTTCATCTCTCCCCCGAGGCCACACCGTGAACTCTCTGGACAAGGGGACGGCGCCGAAGGGACGGCCTGAGACCATCAAGGCCGTCCCGGTCCGCCACCCCGGACGCTGGGCGGGTGCCGTCGTCATCGCCCTGCTCGCGGCGATGCTGCTGAGCGCCCTCTTCACCAACCCCGCTTTCAAGTGGGACATCGTCGGGCAGTACCTGTTCCACGACAGCATCATGCACGGGCTGCTCGTGACACTGGAGCTGACCGCCCTCTCCATGCTCATGGGTGTGGTCGGCGGCATCATCCTCGCGGTGATGCGGCTCTCCCCGAACCCGCTGCTGGCCGGCACCGCCTGGGTCTACATCTGGATCTTCCGCGGCACCCCGGTCCTGGTGCAGCTGGTGTTCTGGAACTTCCTCGGCCTGATCTGGGCCAAGCTGTCGATCGGCGTACCGTGGGGACCGGAGTTCTGGTCCGGCGAGACCAACGTCCTGATCCCGACCTTCGTCGCCGCCCTGCTGGGCCTCGGCCTCAACGAGGCCGCCTACATGGCGGAGATCGTCCGCGGCGGCATCCAGTCGGTCGACGAGGGCCAGACCGAGGCCGCCCACGCGCTCGGGATGAGCCGGTTCCAGACCATGCGGCGGATCGTCCTGCCGCAGGCCATGCGGGTGATCATCCCGCCGACCGGCAACGAGACCATCTCGATGCTCAAGACCACCTCGCTGGTCTCCGTGATCTCCCTGGAGGAGATCTTCCGGGCCGGCCAGGTCATCTACTCCCGGAACTACCAGAACATCCCGCTGCTGATCGTGGTCAGCCTCTGGTACCTGTTCTTCACCTCGGTGCTGACCATCGGCCAGTACTACATCGAGCGCCACTACGCCCGAGGTTCCAACCGCACCCTCCCGCCCACCCCGCTGCAGCGACTGCGGGGCCTGTTCGCCGGGAAGCCCGCCCCGAAGACCACCGCCGACGTCGTCCCGGGGCTCGAGGGAGGTGGTCACGTATGACCGATCTGAGCAAGACCCCCACCGACTCCGCGTCCACCGGTGAGCCGATGGTCCGGGCCGAGAACGTGCACAAGTCCTACGGAATGGTCGAGGTGCTCAAGGGCATCGACCTGGAGGTCAAGCAGGGCGAGGTGTTCTGCCTCATCGGCCCGTCCGGCTCCGGCAAGTCGACCTTCCTGCGGTGCATCAACCACCTGGAGAAGATCAACGGCGGCCGCCTCTGGGTGGACGGCGAACTGGTCGGCTACCGGCAGAAGGGCGACAAGCTCCACGAGCTCAAGGACCGCGAGGTCGCCGTCAAGCGGCGCGACATCGGCATGGTCTTCCAGCGCTTCAACCTGTTCCCGCACATGACCGCGATGGAGAACGTCATCGAGGCGCCGGTCCAGGTCAAGCGCGAGAGCAGGGCCGAGGCCCGGGAGCGCGCGATGGCCCTGCTGGAGCGGGTCGGCCTCGCCGACAAGGCGAAGAACTACCCCTCGCAGCTGTCCGGCGGCCAGCAGCAGCGCGTGGCGATCGCCCGCGCGCTGGCCATGAAGCCCAAGCTGATGCTCTTCGACGAGCCCACCTCGGCGCTCGACCCGGAGCTGGTCGGCGACGTCCTGGACGTCATGCGCGGCCTGGCCGAGGAGGGCATGACGATGGTGGTCGTGACCCACGAGATGGGCTTCGCCCGCGAGGTCGGCGACGCCCTGGTGTTCATGGACGGCGGTGTGGTGGTCGAGTCCGGCAACCCCCGCGAGGTGCTCACCAACCCCCAGCACGAGCGCACCAGGGCCTTCCTCTCCAAGGTCCTCTGAGCCCGTACGGTCGGGGGGCGGGCGCGGCGCGCGGGGCGCGGGGGGCC
>NZ_JBHYGR010000040.1:13164-20548 GCF_042738155.1 Kitasatospora sp. NPDC059088
ACCCCCCCCCCCCGCGGGGGGGGGGCAACCCCCCCGGGGGGGGGGGGCGAGGGGGGGGCCCCCACACCCCACCCGCCCCCCCCCCCCACGTTTCCCCAGCCGGGTAATAGGCTGGAAGCGCCCAGCCCGTTACCGGAACCATCCGGGCCCGTTACGCAACCACTGGAAGGACCGCCGTGGAGCTCGCCTCGTACGCCGACCTCGCCGTTCGGCTGGTGAACACCGAGGAACCCGAGCGCGGCACCGACACGCTGACCTCGGTGGACGCCGTGCGCGCCCTCTTCTCCGACTCCTCCCGCGCCGCCGCGCTGGCCGACGAGTCCGACGTGCCCCGGCTGCGGGCGGTGCGGACCAGGCTGCGCGGAGTGTTCGAGGCCGCCGCCGAGGGGGACGAGATCCGGTCCGTCGACCTGCTGAACAGCCTGCTGATGGAGTACCCCGTCAGCCCGCTGGTCTCCGGGCACGACTACCTGGACGACGCCGGCCGGCCGCGCTGGCACCTGCACCTGGCCGACAACTCGCCCACCGCCACCGCGCACTTCAGCGCCGTCGCCTGCATGGGCCTGGCCGTGCACCTCACCGAACTGGGCGCCGACCGGCTCGGCATCTGCCAGGCCGCGCCGTGCCGCAACGCCTACCTGGACACCTCGACCAACCGCTCCCGCCGCTACTGCTCCGACCGCTGCGCGACCCGCGCCAACGTCGCCGCGTACCGGGCCCGCAAGCGGCTGGAGGCCGAGGCCGCGCTGGGCACCGGGCAGTAGCCGGCCGGGGCTCAGAGCTCGTCGACGAAGACCCCGAACCGCCGGGCCAGGCCCGGCACCCGGGCCAGCCGGGGGCCGAGCAGCAGCCGCTCCAGCCCGCGGCCCGGCGCCAGCCAGGCGGGGCTCGGCCGCAGCCGCAGCAGCACCCGGCCGAGCACCAGCTCGTCCGGGACCGGGCCGTAGCTGCGGCTGTCGCTGTCCACCGGACGGTTGTCGGACAGCAGCCACCAGCCCTTCGGGCGGCGCTCGGCGGCCCGCTTCACCACCAGCAGGTCCTGCTGGAACGGGTGCCGGAACAGCACCACCGCGCCGGGCCGGATCGGCGCCCCGTAGCGGACCAGCAGCCGGTCGCCCTCGCGCAGGGTCGGGACCATCGACGGGCCCGTCACGTCGACCAGCCCGAACGGCACCGCGCCGCCCTGCCCGCCGCCCTGCGGCTCCGCGCTCCGCGCCATGGCTCCTCCTCCCGGACCGACCGCCCCAGTCTGCCGTACGGACCGTCATCCGTTCGATGTCCGGATTACCCCGGTTCCGGGTCCGTCTTTCGCCCTAGGCCCACCGCCCGGCCGCGAAACCCGGAGGCCGGAAGGGTAATCTCGGGCGCGGGAAGACGATCTAAGGAAGGACTCCCATGTTCTCTCGTCTGTTTGCACCGCGTGCCACTGCTCACGCCCACTGCGACCTGCCGTGCGGTGTCTACGACCCCGCCCAGGCCAAGCTGGAGGCCGAGTCGGTCAAGGCCACCCAGGAGAAGTACCAGGCCAACGAGGACCCGCACTTCCGCGCCCGCGCCATCATCATCAAGGAGCAGCGCGCCGAGGCCGTCAAGCACCACATCTCGGTGCTGTGGAGCGACTACTTCAAGGCCCCGCACTTCGAGAAGTACCCGCAGCTGCACCAGCTGATCAACGACACCCTGAAGGCCGCCTCGGCCGCCAAGGCGTCCACCGACCCGGCCACCGGCCAGGCCCTGCTGGACCTGATCGCCGAGGTCGACAAGATCTTCTGGGAGACCAAGCAGGCCTGAGCCTGACGCGTCGCCACCCGGCCGCCCCCGTCCGCACCGTCGGACGGGGGCGGTCGTGCGTTCCCGTGCCCCCGCCCCGGGAACGGACCCCGGTAAGGGTTGCCTACCCTGAGTGGCTGTTATGCTGCCAGGGCGTCCGAGGGGGAAGTCCGGTGAGAATCCGGCGCTGACCCGCAACGGTGAGCACGGCCCGCGGTCCCGGGGCCGGGCCAGCCCGATCGCCCCCGGCCGCTGAACTCCCGACAACTCGCCGTGGACTGCGAGGGGAAGGCGCCCGGGCCCGGCCCCGGCCGGCGCCCGCCCCGGCACACCCGCGGCCCGAGGCAAGGCGCGCCCGCCCGTGAGTGACCCCGTCCGCCGAATACCGACCCTCCCGCTCGCCCTCGGCCTCGCCGCCGCCCTGCTGCTCTCCCTGGTCTGCGGCGTCGCGCTCGGCGCCTCCGGAATCGAACTCCCGTACGTCCTGCGACTGTTGGGCGCCGGGCTGACCGGCGGACGGCTGGACGCGAGCGACGCGGCGGCGTACGCGATCGTCTGGGAGCTGCGGCTGCCGCGCACCCTGCTGGCCGCCGTGGTCGGCGGCGGGCTCGCCGCCACCGGGGTCGCCGTCCAGGCCCTGGTGCGCAACGCCCTCGCCGACCCCTTCGTCCTGGGCATCTCCTCCGGCGCCGCCGTCGGCGCCAACGCCGTCCTGCTGCTCGGCGCCTTCGCCTCGCTCGGGGTGTGGGCGATCTCGGTCTCCGCGTTCGGCTCCGCGCTGCTCGCCATGGTGCTGGTCTACCTCGCCGCCCGCACCGCGTACGGGCTCACCCCGCTGCGGCTGGTGCTCACCGGCACCGCGCTCTCCTACGGCTTCTCCGCCCTGACCACCCTGATGGTCTTCTCCGCCGACCACGCCGAGGCCGCCCGGGACGCCATGATGTGGCTGCTCGGCAGCCTCGGCGGCGCCACCTGGGGCTCGGTGCCGATCGCGGCCGCCACCGTCCTGGCCGGACTCGCCTATCTGGCCTGCGCCGCCGGACGGTTGGACGCGCTCGCGATGGGCGACGAGACCTCCGCCTCGCTCGGCGTCGACCCGGACCGGCTGCGCCGGGAACTGTTCGTGGTCACCGCCGCCGTCACCGGCACCGTGGTCGCCGTCAGCGGGGCGATCGGCTTCGTCGGACTGCTGATGCCGCACCTGGCCCGGATGCTGGTCGGCGCCGGGCACCGCCGGGTGCTGGTGATCGCGCCGCTCGCCGGGGCGCTGCTGCTGGTCTGGGTGGACATCGCCTCCCGCACCCTGCTGGCGCCCGCCGAACTGCCCGTCGGGGTGTTCACCGCGGTGCTCGGGGTGCCCGCCTTCCTGCTGATGATGCGCCGCCGCGGCCAGGCCTTCGGAGGCCGGCGATGACGGGCCCGACCCCTTCGACCGGCGCGGAGGACCTGCGCGTCGACGGCGTCTCGGTGGAACTGGCCGGCGCCCGGCTGGTCCACGAGGTGAGCCTGACGGCCGCCGCCGGGCAGGTGATCGGACTGATCGGCCCGAACGGCAGCGGCAAGTCGACCCTGCTGCGCTGCGTCTACCGGGTGCTGCGCCCGGCCGGCGGGACCGTCCGGCTGGCCGGCGACGACCTGCACGCGCTCACCGCCCGCGACACCGCCCGCCGGGTGGCCGCGCTGACCCAGGAGCACCCCGCCGAGTTCGAGTTCACGGTGGCCGAGGTGGTCGCCATGGGCCGGCTGCCGCACCGGCGCGGCCTCGCCGCCGGCCCGACCGCCGGGGACCGGGAGCGCTGCGCCGCCGCGCTGCGCCGGGTCCGGGCCGACCACCTCGCCGAACGCGCCTTCCCGAGCCTGTCCGGCGGCGAGAAGCAGCGGGTGCTGATCGCCCGCGCCCTCGTCCAGGAACCGCGCCTGCTGGTGCTGGACGAGCCCACCAACCACCTCGACATCGCCCACCAGTTGGAGGTGCTGGCGCTCGCCCGCGAGGCCGGGCCGACGGTGCTCACCGCCCTGCACGACCTCAACCTGGCGGCGGGCCACTGCGACCGGCTGTACGTGCTGGAGGCCGGCCGGATCGTCGCCGCCGGCGAGCCCCACGAGGTGCTCCGCCCCGAACTGCTGGCCGAGGTGTTCGGCGTCCGGGCCACCCCCGTCCGCCACCCCGGGACCGGCGCCCTCCAGCTGCTGTTCGACCGTCTCGCCTGACCCCCGCGAATCCCCGGGACCGTTCCGATCCGAAGGAACCCGTATGCGCACCAAGGCCGTTGCCGCCACCGCCCTACTCACCCTCGGGCTGACCGCCTGCGGCGCCGAGATCGCCCCCCGCCCCGGCGCCGCCACCGCCTCCGGCCACTACCCGGTGACCGTGACGAACTGCGGCGAGCGGCTCACCTTCGCGCAGAAGCCCGCCCGGGTGGTGACCAACGACGTCAACATCACCGAACTGATGCTCTCCCTCGGCCTCGCCGACCGGATGGTCGGCTACGTGATGCCCGACGACAAGGGGCAGGTCGACAAGGTGGCCTGGAAGGACGGCTACCGGCAGACCAGCTGGCTCTCCAAGAAGGTGCTCACCAAGGAGATCGCCCTGGACGCCAAGGCCGACCTGGTGTTCGCCGGCTGGCACTACGGCTTCGACGAGGGCAGCGGGGTCACCCCGCAGGCGTTCAAGGCGCTCGGCGTGGACTCCTACGTGCTCAGCGAGTCCTGCCGCAGCGGCAAGGGCTCCGAGCGCGGGGTGATGGACCCGCTGGAGGCGCTCTACACCGACCTGGCCAACCTGGGCGCGATCTTCGACGTCGAGGACCGCGCCGACAAGCTGATCGCCGAGTCCAGGGCCACCATCGCCGCCGTGCCGCAGCCGGAGCGCCGCCCGTCCGTCTTCCTGTACGACAGCGGGCAGGACAAGCCGTACACCGCCGGGAAGTTCGCCGCCGCGAACGAGATCATCGCGAAGGCCGGCGGGACCAACGTCATGGGCGACCTCGCGGACACCTGGGTCACCGCCGGCTGGGAGAGCGTGGTGCAGCGCGACCCCGAGGTGATCGTGATCAACAACTACGCGACCCCGGGCGCCGAGGAGAAGCGGACGTTCCTCAAGTCCTTCCCGCCGCTGGCGAACGTCGCCGCGATCAGGAACGACCGGATCTTCGTCATGGACTACGTCGACCTGGTCGAGAGTCCGCGCAACCCGGCCGCGATCAGCACCCTGGCCGGGTTCCTGCGCACCGTCCCGGCCCGCTGACCGGCGCGACCGACGATCGGACCCCGCTCCGGCCCTGGGCCCGGGCGGGGCCCGCGCAGTAGGCTCGCGGCATGATCCGCACCGCCGTCGTCACCGACGTTCCCGTCGTCCTGGCCATGATCCGTGAGCTCGCGGAGTACGAGAAGGCCCCCCAGGAGGCGGTGGCCACGGAGGAGCAGCTGCGCGAGGCGCTGTTCGGCGCCGCCCCGGCGCTGTTCGGCCTGATCGCGGAGGACCCGGCCACCGGCGAACCGGTCGGCTTCGCGCTCTGGTTCCTCAACTTCTCGACCTGGCGCGGCACCCACGGGATCTACCTGGAGGACCTCTACGTCCGCCCGCAGGCCCGCGGCGGCGGCCACGGCAAGGCGCTCCTGCTGGAGCTGGCGAGGATCGCCGTCGAGCGCGGCTACGCCCGGGTCGAATGGTCGGTGCTGGACTGGAACCAGCCCTCGATCGACTTCTACCGCTCGCTCGGCGCGGTGCCGATGAACGGGTGGACGGTCTACCGGCTCACCGATGAGGCACTCACGGCCGCCGGGAAGCGTTGAACCCACGCACGGAGTAGGGGCAAAGCCCCTGCCACCCTGCGTCGCAATGCCTTACCATGAGTAACTCCCGCACCGGGTGCGGAGGACGCCCCCTCGGGGGTACCAAGCAAGCACAGCGCGTCACCCAGGAGGCAAGGGTGTCCCAGATCGACAGCGATCTCGGAGTTCAGGACTTCGTGGAGGTCCGGCTGCCCGCGGCAGGGGCCTACCTCTCCGTGCTGCGAACAGCGACGGCCGGGCTTGCCGCCCGGCTGGACTTCACCCTCGACGAGATCGAGGACCTGCGGATCGCGGTGGACGAGGCCTGCGCCATCCTGCTCCAGCAGGCGGTGCCCGGCTCCGTCCTGTCCTGCGAGTTCCGGCTGGTCGGCGACTCGCTCAAGGTGACGGTCTCCGCTCCGACCACGGACGGCAAGGCGCCCGAACGCGACACCTTCGCGTGGACGGTGCTCTCCGCGCTGGCCGGCGAGGTGGACTCCTCGGTCGCCGAGGACAACACCGTGACGATCAGCCTGCACAAGAAGCGCGGCGGGTCCGCCGCCCACTGACCGGGCACCGAGCAGCAGCACCCTGCAAGGGCCGTCCGCCGCACCCCACCCGGGGCCGGTGGGCGGCTCCCGGTACCGCCCACCGGCGGTACGACCAACGAGACGATGCCGGGGCCGACGGCCCCGGTGCTCCCGGAACGGAACGGGGGAATGGCCGTGAGTGATCTGGACCGTACCGGCCTCGCGACGGCGGGACCTGCCGTACCGACCCAGGCGAGCGTTTCCGGCCTCGCCGCCAACGACGAAGCGCACCCGAAGGACGCCCACCGGATGAGCCACCCGACCGAGCCGACGTCTGAGCCGACGCCCGCCTCCACTCCCCCGCCGGAACCGGCGGCGGAGGGCGCGGACCTGCACGGCGCCGTGCCCGCCCAGGGCTCGCACCGCACCGGCGCACCGGACCGGGAGGCCGCCCGCGCGCTGTTCGTCCGGCTGGCCGCGCTGCCCGAGGGCTCCCCGGAGCGCGTGGAGCTGCGCAACCAGCTGGTCCGGATGCACATCCCGCTGGTCGAACACCTGGCCCGGCGGTTCCGCAACCGGGGTGAGCCGCTGGACGACCTGACCCAGGTCGCCACCATCGGACTGATCAAGTCGGTGGACCGCTTCGACCACGAGCGCGGGGTCGAGTTCTCCACCTACGCGACGCCGACCATCGTCGGCGAGATCAAGCGGCACTTCCGCGACAAGGGGTGGGCGGTGCGCGTCCCGCGCCGCCTCCAGGAGCTGCGGCTGTCGCTCACCACGGCGACCAGCGAGCTCTCCCAGCGGCACGGCCGCTCCCCCACGGTGCACGAGCTGGCCGAGCACCTGGGCATCTCCGAGGAGGACGTGCTGGAGGGCCTGGAGTCCGCCAACGCGTACTCCACGCTGTCCCTGGACGTCCCGGACAGCGACGACGAGTCGCCGGCCGTGGCGGACACCCTGGGCGCCACCGACGAGGCACTGGAGGGCGTCGAGTACCGCGAGTCGCTCAAGCCCCTGCTGGCCCAACTGCCGCCCCGGGAGCAGAAGATCCTGGTGCTGCGGTTCTTCCGGAACATGACCCAGTCGCAGATCGCCGCCGAGGTGGGGATCTCCCAGATGCACGTGTCCCGCCTGCTGGCCCGGACCTTGGCCCAGCTGCGGGAGAAGCTCCTCGTCGAGGAGTAGCAGGACCGGCACGAACGGACGGGCGGCCCCGCCGGGGGGGGGGGGGGCGGGCGGTGGGGGTGGGGGGGGGGGGGGGGCGCAGCCCCCCGGCGGGGCGGTCGGGGGCGCCCGCGGCCGCG
>NZ_JBHYGR010000040.1:20558-54861 GCF_042738155.1 Kitasatospora sp. NPDC059088
CGCGCCCCCCCCCCCGCGGGCCGGTGCCCAGCCGCGCCCGCCCCCGCCCCCGCCCCCCCCCCCCCCGCCCCCCGCCGCCGGGGGCGCGCGGGCCCCCCGTCCGTTCGTGTTCGGGGCGGTGGGGGCGCTCAGCCCTCCTGCTGCGCGTACAGGGCCGCCGTCGACCTCGGGTTCAGCAGCGCACCGATGCCCACCAGGCCGAGCAGGCCGACCAGCGCACCGACCGCGATCATCGCGCCGCCGCTCTGGACCATGTAGTAAGCCACCGGCAGGCAGATCGAGTTGGTCAGCACGGCGGGGCTGCGGCCCCAGCGGCGCTCCTTGAGCAGCGCGCGGGCGGCCAGTATCGGCAGCACCCCGAGCAGCACGATGACCAGGCCGCCGAACTCGTTCAGGGCCAGCTGCTTGGCCTGGCCGGACAGTGCGGACACCATGTCCGAGACGCCGACGACGGCGAGCGCCGCGCCCTCCAGGGCGGTGATGGCGGCGCCCAGGGTGAGCGGGACCGGGCGGGCGGGTACGGGTGCGGAGGATTCTGCGGTCACTCCAGCAGGGTAGCCGCCGGTCGGTCCGTACGGCCCCGTAGGCTTTCCCCATGCGCGCTCTCCTGGTCGTGAACCACAAGGCCACCACCACCAGTGGCCGGACCAGGGACGTACTGATCCACGCGCTGCGCAGCGACCTCAAGCTGGACGTCGCCGAGACCCAGTACCGGGGGCACGCGCACGACCTGGCCCGGGACGCCGCCCAGGACGGCACGGTCGACCTGGTGGTGGCGCTGGGCGGGGACGGCACCGTCAACGAGGTGGTGAACGGGCTGCTGGCGCACGGCCCGGGCGAGAAGGTCCCGCGACTGGCCGTGGTGCCGGGCGGTTCGACCAATGTCTTCGCCCGCGCACTGGGCCTGCCCAACGACCCGGTGGAGGCCACCGGCGCCCTGCTGAACGCACTGGAGCAGGGGCACGAGCGGCCGATCGGCCTGGGCAAGGCGATGACCGAGGGGCTGCCGGACCGCTGGTTCACCTTCACCGCCGGCCTCGGCTTCGACGCCGGCGTGGTGGGCCGGGTCGAGGAGCAGCGCAGGGCCGGGCGCAAGTCCACCCACGCCCTGTACGTCGGGCAGGCCCTCCGACACTACTTCACCCAGCGTGAGCAGCGCCGCTCGGGCCCGGTGGCCTTGGAAATACCGGGCCGCGAGGCCGTTCCGGGCCTGGCGCTGACGATAGTCAGCAACACCTCGCCGTGGACGTTCCTCGGCAGCCGTCCGGTCTACCCCTCGCCCCTCGCCTCCTTCGACACGGATCTGGACGTCTTCGGCATCACCCGGATGACGGCGTTCGGTACTGCTCGAACGATCCGTCAGATCCTGCGGTCGTACGCGCCTTCGAGCGACGGCGCCCCGCCGGCCGGCCCGTCCGGAAAGCACGTCGTCTCCTATCACGACGTCAGACACTTCACCTTGGTTTCCCAGGAACCTGTGCCGTTCCAGGTCGACGGGGACCATCTTGGAGACCGGAGTCGCGTCAGTTTCACAGGCGTTCGGCGGGCACTGCGTGTGATTGTGTGACCGGAAGGGGGCTTCGCCCTTCTTCTCGAACGCACAAGCCCCCTTCACTCCATAGAAGTACTGGCTGTGAGCTAGGCGACACCGAAGAATCAAAAATTCCTCCCCGAAGGGGGTTGTATCCGAGCCCGAGGTTTGCGAACCTCTACATGGCGATCGGGACACATCGCAGCGACGGCAACTCCGGAACCACAGGAGCGCCGACCGCGGGGTGTCCCTCGAATCGCCGAATCCCCCCAGCACAGACCACCCGGGCCCGATGGGCCTTTGGTCTCTTTTGCTGTTGTGGGATTCGTGAAAGCGTTCACATTCACAAGCCATTCGATTATGCCGATCGGGCCACCCCCCGCGGCAGGAGGAGTTGGACGACCATGGACTGGCGCCACCGCGCTGTCTGCCGCGAAGAGGACCCGGAGCTGTTCTTCCCGATCGGGAACACCGGTCCTGCTCTGCTGCAGATCGAGGAAGCCAAGGCCGTGTGCCGCCGCTGTCCGGTGATGGAGCAGTGTCTCCAGTGGGCCCTCGAGACCGGCCAGGACGCCGGCGTCTGGGGCGGCATGAGCGAGGACGAGCGTCGCGCGATGAAGCGCCGTGCCGCCCGCAACCGCGCCCGCACCGCCTGATCAGCAGCATCTGGTCACACGCCGTAGCACCAGCAGTAACCGTAGTACCGATCAACAACCGATCAACACATGATCAAAGGCTTCCCTGCACCTCCTGGTGAAGCCTTCCGCACCAAGGGCCTTGCCACGCGAGGTCCCGCGACACCGAACCGTCCAGCCACTTGATACTGTTCACTTAGAGCAATATTGTGGAGCTGAGGCGCTCACCGTGTGCAACGCACATGCGAGGTGTCGCACCACCTAGAGCCCCCGTTCCGGCCGACTCCCCCCGACGGCCGGAACGGGTTGAGAGGCCCTGTCGACCCACCCCCCCCGGTCGACAGGGCCTCGTTTCTGTTTCCGGCCCGGCGCCCGACCTGGCCGTGCCCCGCCTTCGCACGCCGGGCGCGTGAAGCGCGCACCCGGCGCTTCCGCCGCACGCACGCCCCCGCCGCGCAACCCGACGCATCAACGCACCGGGATCTCCAGGATGACCTTGGTGCCGCCGTTCGGGCCGGCCACCATGTCGAAGGTCCCGCCCAGCTCACCGGTGGCCAGCGTCCGGACGATCTGCAGCCCGAGGTTGCCGGCCGTCTTCGGGTCGAAGCCCTCCGGCATGCCGCGCCCGTCGTCCTGCACGGTGATCAGCAGGTACTCCTCCGGCTTGGCACCGCCGTTCCAGCTGTCCGACCAGCCCATGCCGGTCGCCGGGGCCCGCCCGCGCAGCGCGCTGACCTCCAGGTTCCCGGAGGCGGTCGGGCCGAAGGCGTGCTCCAGGGCGTTCTGCAGCAGCTCGGTCAACACCATCGACAGCGGGGTGGCCACCTCGGCGGAGAGGATGCCGAAGCTTCCGCTGCGGCGGGTCGCCACCCGGCCGTCCTGGGACAGCTCCATCGCCATCGCCAGCACCCGGTCGGCGATCTCGTCGAAGGCCACCTGCTCGTCCAGCGCCTGGGAGAGCGTCTCGTGCACGATCGCGATCGAGCCGACCCGGCGCACCGCCTCGTCCAGCGCGGCCCGGGCCGACTCGGACTCCATCCGGCGGGACTGCAACCGCAGCAGGGCGGCGACCGTCTGCAGGTTGTTCTTCACCCGGTGGTGGATCTCCCGGATGGTGGCGTCCTTGGTCATCAGCTCGCGGTCGCGGCGGCGCAGCTCGGTGACGTCCCGGCAGAGCACCAGGGAGCCGGTCAGCGTCCCCTTCGGCTTGAGCGGGATCGCGCGCAGGGTCACCACTCCCCCCTGCACCTCCACCTCGGTCTGCCGGGGCGCCCAGCCGCTGGCCAGCTTCACCAGGGCCTCGTGGACGGCCGAGCGGGAGGGCGGGACGAGGTCGGCGGTGGCCCGGCCGAGGTGGCTGCCGACCAGGTCGGTGGTGAGGCCCAGCCGGTGGTAGGCGGAGAGCGCGTTGGGGCTGGCGTAGGTGACGATGCCGTCCGCGTCCAGGCGGATCAGGCCGTCGCCGACCCGGGGCGCGGCGTCCATGTCGGCCTGCTCGACGCCGGGGAACGGGAAGCTGCCGGCCGCGATCATCTGGGCCAGGTCGGAGGCGCTCTGGAGGTAGGTGAGCTCCAGCCGGCTGGGGGTGCGCACGGTCAGCAGGTTGGTGTTGCGGGCGATCACCCCGAGCACCTTGCCCTCGCGCCGGACCGGGATCGACTCGACCCGGACCGGGACCTCCTCGCGCCACTCCGGATCGCCCTCGCGCACGATCCGCCCCTCGTCGAAGGCGGCGTCCAGCAGCGGGCGGCGCCCGCGCGGGACGAGGTGGCCGACCATGTCGTCCTGGTAGGAGGTCGGCCCGGTGTTGGGCCGCATCTGTGCCACCGAGACGTAGCGGATGCCGTCCCAGGTGGGGATCCACAGCACCAGGTCGGCGAAGGAGAGGTCGGAGAGCAGCTGCCACTCCGAGACCAGCATGTGGAGCCATTCCACGTCGGCCCCGGTCAGGGTGGTGTGGCGGCGGACGAGTTCGTTCAGCGAGGGCACATGGCGAGCGTAGCGCCGAGGCCCGGCGGGGGGCTCGGCGGACTGTCCGCTGGCGCCGGATGACTGTCCGGAGTTGTTTAGACCAATTCACCGAGCGGCCTGGACAACGCAGATTGGTCTAGTCCACAATGAAAGGGCACCAAGGAGAGGCCCACCGCGCAACTGCCCTGACCGCGCGCGGCTTCTCCTCGGTCGGACGCCGGCGAACGAGGACCCCGCACAGTCCTCGATCGACACCGGTGCCCGACGACAGCTCCGGGCTGCGGTGCCGCATGGGTTGAGGGTCCCGTGTCGGCGCCGTGGCCCGTAGTGCTTTCCGGACCCGTTTCCGCCGCTCAGTGAACCGGCCCCCGTCCACAGCCTGTGGACGGGGGCCGGTTCCGTTCCGGCGGGCGCCCCCGCCCGGAGGCGAGCGGGCGAGCACCCGCCCCGAGCCGAAGGGGCGCGCCGGTGTCGAGAGGGAGGAGCGAGGAGGCCCCGAGGAACGAGGGGCATCGGAGCGACGACCGTCGGCACCGGGTCGGAGCGCCCCGGAGGCGAGCGGGCGAGTATCAGTGCGTCTCGGTGACCTTGGCCAGGGCGCGCGGGGCGTCCGGGTCCTGGCCGCGGGCGATGGTGACCTCGTAGGCGAGCTGCTGGAGCGGCAGGATCTCCAGGATCGGCTGGACCTCCTCGGGCACGCCGGCGGGCAGCGCGAAGCCCGCCGAGGCGGCGTCCACCTGCGCCCGCTGGCCGATCACCACGAGGTCCGCGCCGCGGCCCCGCAGACGGTCCAGCACCGGCTGGAGGGCCTCGCCGCCCTTGCCGTCCGGGACGATCGCGATCACCGGGGAGACGTTGTCCACCATGGCCAGCGGCCCGTGCAGCAGGTCGGCGCCGGAGAACGGGGTGGCCGGGATGTACGTGGTCTCCATCAGCTTGAGCGCCGCCTCGCGGGCGGTCGGGTAGCCGTAGCCGCGCGAGGTGATGACCAGGCGCTGGGCGAAGCGGTAGCGCTCGGCCAGCGCCTTCACCTCCGCCTGGCGGGCCAGCACCCCGGCGGCCAGGCCCGGCAGCACCTCGGCCGCCGAGCCGTCCCCGCCGCGCAGGCCCTCGACCAGGAGGTAGAGCGCCAGCAGCTCGGCGGTGTAGGTCTTGGTGGCCGGCAGCGCCTTCTCCGGCCCGGCCAGCACGTCGATGTGGAACTCGGACACCTCGGCGAGCGGGGAGTCGGGGTTGTTGGTGACGGCCAGGGTGATCGCCCCGGCCTCGCGGGCGGCCTTGGTGGAGGCGACCAGGTCCGGCGAGCCGCCGGACTGGCTGACGGTGATCACCAGGACGTCGGTGAGGTCCGGCTGGGCCCCGTACGCCGTGGTGGTGGACATCGAGGTCAGGCCGGCCGGCTTGCCGAGCAGGATCTCGATCAGGTACTTGGCGTAGAGCGCGGCGTTGTCGGAGGTGCCGCGCGCGGTCAGCAGGACGAAGCGGGGGCTGCGGGCGGCGATCCCGGCCGCGATCTCGCGGATCTTCGGGGCACCCTCGTCGAGGATGCGCCGGAGGACGGCCGGCTGCTCGGCCATCTCCGCCGCCATGATCCGGCCGGGGACGGAAACAGTCTGCGGGTCGGACATCTGGATTGCCTCCGATGAGATGGGTCGACCCCGCCCGGGCGGGTTGCCCGACGGGGACCTCTACGGCGGCGAGTCCGCACACTCGCTGCGGTTCCTGCTGGGCAATCCTACGAGCGGGCCCCCGCCGCGGCACCCCCGAACCGGGGCGGATCGGGGGCGGTGCGGCGAGCGGTGCGGCGAGCGGTGCGGCGGGCCGGGCGTCAGGACGGGTTGTTGATCAGCTGGTCGATCGCCGCGTCGGCGTCCTTGGTGGCCTGGTCGACGGACTTGCCCTTGAGGATCGCGGTCAGCATGTCCGGGATGATCTTCTGCTTCTCGACCGCCCCCCAGCCGGGGGCCAGCGGGGTGAACCAGGCGTCCGGGACGGCGTTGGCCGCGGCAGCGGTGTTGGGCTTGTTCTTCAACGGGTTCAGCTGGTTGAGGTTGTTCGGCAGGATGTCCTTGTCGGCCAGCGCCTGTTCGGACTTGGTGCTGGTGAACATCCGGATCCAGTCGGCGGCCGGCCCCGCCTGCTGGGACTTGGCGGTGACGGCGAGGTCGGAGCCGCCGATGAAGGTGGGCAGCGGCTTGCCGTCCGGGCCGGGCATGGTGGCGACCTTGACGCTGTCCTTGAGGCCCGAATCCCCGGTGACCGGCGCGATCACGCTGGCGGCCTCGAAGCCGTTGCCGTAGAAGGACGCGGCGTGGCCGCGCGCCATGGCCTCGAACTGGTTCTGCTCGTTCTGCGTCAGGTCGCCCTTGTTGTACTTGCGGACGAGGTCCGCGAAGTGGCCGATGCCCTGCTGGGACTTGGCGTCGTGCAGGGTGCCGTGCCAGTTGCCGGAGCTGTCGAACTTGGCGATGCTGCCGCCGTACGCGGCCACGTAGCTCATCGCGGCGTACCAGTACGGCCCGGGCAGGTAGAGCGGGGAGAAGGTCCGGTCCGATCTGTTCTTGTCCGCGATCTTGTCCAGGGCGGTCATCAGTTCGCCCTCGGTCTTGGGGAACTCCGCGCTGCCGGTGGCCTGTTGGAAGACGCTGGAGTTGTAGACCGCGACCCGGGCGCCCGCGTAGTAGGGCACGCACCACAGCTTGTCCTGGTAGGTGCAGGTGTTGGCGAGCGCCTTGATCCAGCTGTCGGAGTTGTCGAAGGTGGTGCGGTCCACCGGGGCCAGCGCGCCGGAGAGCACGTACTTCATCGTCTCGGTGTTGCCGAGCTCGACCACGTCGGGGGCGCTGCCGTCGGCGATCGCCTTGTCGAGCTTGGAGACCTTGTCGGCCCAGCCCTGGTAGACCAGCTTGAGGCCGACCTTGGGGTACTTCGCCGCGAACTCGTCGTTGACCCGCTGGACCAGGTCCGGCCAGTTCTTCTGGGCGTCGTCCATCAACCAGACGGTGACGGTGCCGGAGGCGGCCTGCGGGTCCGCGGCGGAGCTCCGGCCGTCGGCCGAGGGTGATCCGGACGAGGAACAGGCCGTCAGGGCGACTGCCAGCGCCATGATCCCGAGCGTCGAACCGAGCTGACGCTTCTTCACGCCATCCTCCGAGGGTTGTCCAAGAACGGTGGTGCCCGCCGACAGCGTGATTGGCGCCCGCGGCGGAGAGTCCTGGCGGGGGCGGCGAAGAGCTTCGAGGAGGGCGCAATACCACAACCGGTGAGTTCAATTTCGAACCGGTTGCATGGACTCTGGCCTAGACCAACTGTGGTGTCAACGGCCAACAGGCCTTGTCAGCAAGGCTGTTGCCGACCCGTTGTACCGCGTGGCGATCAGTCGTCAGACCGTCACCCTCAGTGGGACTTAAGGTGGATTTAAGGCTGCCTTGAGGGAGCACGGTCATCCGGAGAACGTCCGGGTCGACGGCGGGGAAACGCGACGGGCCCGCCATGCGACATGCGCATGACGGGCCCGTCGGCGGACGCCCCCGGCTCCGGCCGGCGACGTCCGTACGGTCTCAGCCGACCGCTCCCGGCTGCCCGGTGAGCACCTCCACGGCCGCCAGCCCGCAGACCCGGGCGGCGCCGTGGGTGGCGATGTACAGCGCGCCGACCGGCTCGGACTGGGGCAGCCCCATCTCCACCACCGCGGCGTCCGGCCGGGCCGCCACCAGACGGGCCAGCGCGGCGGCCATCCAGGCGTGCCGGTGGGCGTCCCGGACCACCAGCACCAGGCGGCGGCCCTGGGCCCCGGCCACCAGCTCGGCGACCAGCGCCTCCAGCAGCTCCGGCGCGGCCTCGGCCGCGGACACCGCACGGGTCCGGGTGCCCGGGAAGCGGTCGGCCAGCATGCCGGCCACGCCCCACGGGGTCACGTCGCCGACCGCGATGTTCGGCTCGTCCGAGAACGAGGCCACGTACGGGCGCTCGCTCACCGGCAGCACCTCGCGGCCCGGCGCCCGGACCACCTTGAGCGCCCGGCGCGCGGCCCGCAGGCCCACTGCGAGGTCCGGCTCGGCCTGCTCGCCCTGGGCCGCGATCCGGCCCCAGCTGCCCAGCGCCCGGACCCGGTCGGCGGCGTCCGCCAGCCGCTCCTCGGTGAGCCGGCCGGAGCGCACGCCCGCCACGATGGCGTCGCGCAGCATCAGCACGGTCTCCTCGTCGGCCAGCCCGCCGCCGACGCAGATCGCGTCCGCGCCGGCCGCCAGCGCCAGCACGGTGCCCTGGCCCATCCCGAAGGTGTCGGCGATGGCGCCCATCTCGATCGCGTCGCTGACGATCAGGCCCTGGTAGCCGAGGCCGCCGTCGGCCGGGGCGGCGCGCAGCAGGTCGCGCAGCACGGTCGGGCTCAGGGTGGCGGGCAGCTTCGGGTCCAGCGCCGGGACCATGATGTGGGCGGTCATCACGGCCTTGGTGCCGGCCGCGATCGCGGCCTGGAACGGGATCAGGTCGCGGGTGCGCAGCACGTCCAGGTCGACGTCGATCACCGGCAGGCCGTGGTGCGAGTCCACCGCGGTGTCGCCGTGGCCGGGGAAGTGCTTGGAGCAGGCGGCCACGCCGGCCGACTGGAGGCCCTCCACCCAGGCGGCGGTGTGCCGGGCGCACAGCTCCGGGTCGGCGCCGAAGGAGCGCACGCCGATGACCGGGTTGCGGGGGTTGGAGTTGACGTCCGCGGTGGGCGCCCAGTTGTAGTTGACGCCGGCCGCGGCCAGCGCCCGGCCCAGCTCGCGGGCGACGTCCCGGGTCAGCGCCGGGTCGTCGATCGCCCCGAGGGCGAGGTTGCCCGGCCAGGACGAGCCGGAGCCGGCCTCCAGCCGGGTGACGTCGCCGCTCTCCTCGTCGATCGCGATCAGGAGGTCGGGGTTCTCCGCGCGCAGCGCGCCGGTGAGGGCGGACAGCTGGTCGAGGTCGACCACGTTGCGGTCGAACAGCGCGACCGAGCCGAGCCCGGCGGCCAGGTGGCGGCGCAGCCAGGCGGGCGGCTCGGTGCCGACGAAGCCGGGCTGCAGGACGGTCAGGGCGTCCCGGTGGAGCTGGTCGCTGTCCGGGACGGTGGGTACGAGGATGCTCACGGTGGCTCAGCCCTTCACGGCGCCGTCGGTCAGACCACCGACTGCCTTGCGCTGCAGGAAGACGAACAGGATCAGCACGGGGACGGCGAACATCGTGGAGGCCGCCATGGTCGCGCCCCAGTCGTTGCCGAAGGCCGTCTTGAAGGAGGACAGCCAGAGCGGGAGGGTCTTGCCCTGCTCCTTGTTGACGATCAGGACGAGCGGGAACTCGTT
The DNA here is from genome assembly GCF_042738155.1 of Kitasatospora sp. NPDC059088. NCBI lineage: Bacteria > Bacillati > Actinomycetota > Actinomycetes > Kitasatosporales > Streptomycetaceae > Kitasatospora > Kitasatospora sp. NPDC059088. Next base: position 30,023 of record NZ_JBHYGR010000040.1, read on the forward strand.
CCACGCCGTGATGAAGCCGAACAGCGAGGTCGACATCAGGCCCGGGGCCAGCAGCGGGAAGATCACCTTCACGAAGGCCTGGGTACGGGTGCAGCCGTCCACCATGGCCGACTCCTCCAGCTCCTTCGGCACCGCGGCGATGAAGCCGCGCAGCGTCCAGATGGTGAAGGGCAGGACCATCATCATGTAGAAGAAGGTCAGCGGCAGCAGGCTGTTCAGCATGTCGTTGTCGCGGGAGATCATGTAGACCGCGATGGTCATGACCTCCCAGGGCGCCATCTGGGCCAGCATGATGACCAGTACGAAGGCCTTGCGGCCGCGGAACCTCATCCGGGCGATGGCGAAGGCCGCCAGGGTCGCGATCACCAGGGAGATCAGCACCGCGCCGACCGTGACGGTGATGCTGTTGGTGACGTACGTCCAGAAGTCCGGTGCGTTGACCGCGGTGGTGAAGTGCTCGAAGGTCGCGTCGAGCGGGATGAAGACCGGCGTCTTGCTGATGATGTCGTTGTTCTGCTTGAACGCGGTCGCGATCATCCAGTAGACGGGGAAGATGAAGAAGACGATGAGGACGACCGCGATCACGTTCGGCCAGGTACGTCCGAAGAGAGAGCGCCTCACAGCTCGTCCTCCTGCTTGATCATGATGCGGAAGTAGTAGGCCATCAGGACGCCCAGCATCAGGATGGTGAGCACCGCGATCGCGGCGCCGACGCCGTAGTGCTGGCTGCCCGAGCCCTCCAGGAAGGCGTGCACCGGAAGGGTCCGGGTGAGCTTCTCGGGGCCGCCGCCGTTGATCGCGTAGATCTGGGTGAAGGACTTGAAGACCCAGATGACCTCGAGGAAGGTCGTGGCCAGGAAGAACGGCTTGAGGTTGGGGAAGATCACCGAGCTGAAGATCTTCGAGGAGCCGGCGCCGTCCATCCGGGCGGCCTCGTAGAGCTCCTTGGGGATGGTGGTCAGCCCGGCGTACATGTTGAACGCCACGAAGGGGATCGACATCCAGACGATCAGCAGGATGACGACGAAGAACGTCGAGTACTCGTCGCTCATCCAGTTGTAGTTCGCCATCGAGTGCCAACCGAGCTTGTCCAGGCACCAGTTGACGACGCCCCACTGCTCGTCGAACAGCCAGGTGTAGACGGTGGTCGCGGCGACCACCGGCATCGCCCAGGCCATCAGCAGCGCGACCGACAGCGCGAGCCGCATCTTCTTGCCGAGGACGTTCAGCAGCAGGCCGACCAGGGTGCCGCCGACCATGATCAGCACCACGTTGACCAGGGTGAAGGCGACGGTGCGACCGGTGACCGACCAGAACTCCGGGTCGCTCAGCTGCTCCTTGTAGTTGTCGAAGCCGGTCCACTCGGTCAGGTGCATCACCAGCTGGCGCCGGTTGAGGTCCTGGAACGACAGCAGGAAGGTCTTCAGCAGCGGCCAGCCGAGCAGGACGATGGTCGCCACGATGGCCGGCAGCAGCAGCAGGTACGGCGCGGAGCGGGCGCCGAGACCGGGGCCGCTCGCGGGTCTGGTGCCCTTCGGCGCGGTGCCCTTGGCTCCGCCGCCGGCGGCACTGGTGTCAATCTCGGCCACCACAGCCTCCCCTGACTCCGGGGACTGCGTCTGCACCCGGTCCGAATGCACAGCCATCGTTCTCACTTCCTCACAACCCGGCCACGACGGACGGGCGCCGCCCACCGACCCCCCGCCGGGGGCCGGTGAGCGACGCCGCTCGATGCACTAGTTCTTCTGGTTGAGCCGCTTGGCGATCTCGTCGTCGTACTTCTTCGCGGTGGACGCGTAGTCGCCGCCCTGGAGGACCGCGGTCAGGAAGTCCTTGATCGGGTTCGGGGTGTTCTCGACGCTGGCCCAGTTCGGGGTGTTCGGGGTGATCCCGCCGACCGCGGTGGCGGCCTGGGCGGCCTTCGCGAAGTCACCGGTGAGCTGGCTGTTCAGCGCCGGCTTGTTCGGGATGTTGCCGGCCGCGGCGACCATGCCCTCGTTCTTGTCGTTGAGGGCGATCTTCAGGAAGTCCTTCGCCATCGCGGTGTTCTTGCTCTGCGCGGAGATCGCGAGGTTCGAGCCACCGATGAAGACGCCGGAGGGCTTGTCGGCGGTCTTGCCCGGGATCGGGAAGAAGCCGATCTTGTCCTTCGGCATCTCCTTCTCGAGCGGGAGCTCCCAGCCGAGGGCGATCATGGTGCCGACGTTGCCCTTGGCGAAGACGTCCTTCTGCTGCGGGGTCGCCTCGTCCTTGTCCTTCGGACCGGTGAGCGAGTGGCTCTGCAGCGTCTTGTAGGTCTCGAAGGCGCGCTGCGCCTCGGGCGACTCCAGGCCGCCGACCCACTTGCCGCCCTCCTGCTTGGCGATCTTGCCGCCCTCGCCGGTGAGCAGGCCGAAGTAGGTGTACCACTCCTGGCCCGGCAGGTAGAGCGGGTCGACGACGCCGGGGGTGGTCTTGAGCTTGTCCAGGTCGGCGTAGAACTCGTCCAGGGTCTTCGGCGCGTCGGTCAGGCCGGCGGCCTTCCAGAGGTCCTTGTTGTAGGCGACCACGCGGTTGGAGACCCACCACGGGGCGGCGTACTGCTTGCCGTCCAGCATCGCGGCCTCGTTCTGGTTGGCGGCCCAAGCGTCGCCACCCAGCGCGGACTTGTCCTTGGTGATGTCGAGCAGACCGCCGGTGGCGGCGTAGCCGGAGGTCTGGGTGTTGCCCAGCTCCAGGACGTCGACCGAGCCCTCGGACAGCGCGGCGGTGATCTTCGGGCCGATGTCGGTCCACTCCTGGGCCTGGAAGTCGACCTTGGAGCCCGGGTAGGTGGTCTCGAACTCGGTCTTGACCGCGTCGGTCCAGCCCTTGGGGGCGGAGCCGGTCATGGTCCACACCTTGAGCGTCTTGCCCTTGTACCGGTCGGCCGACGTGGAGGACGAGGAACCGCCGTCGTCCTTCTTGCCGTCCGAGCTGCAGGCCGCGAGACCGACGACCATTGCTGCGACGCCGACCGCCGCGATGAGCTGACGCTTCACGCCATCCTCCTGAGGGATGCCTGGGTTACCCCCGTCGGGCGGCAGCGGCAGACCCACGCAAAGCGGGAGATTAGGTGCCGCGGACCCCTTCGAGCGGGTGGGGGGATTCATCGTTACCGGCCTAGTGGTGTAGACCAGATGCCTGGAGCTTGGCCTAGACCAATGGGCCTGTCAACGGCTGTTCGACCGATCTCGACCACCCGTTATCAAGCCGACACCGCACATCGTTCATCGCGTGATGAGGTATTCGTTCCGTAGCCATACATGCAACGATGTGGTCCGTTAACGATGTGGCGGGGCGGTAAAAGGCTCCGCGAGAAGCGGGAGAACAGGTCCGATGAGCAGCGACGGGGGATCCACCGCCCAGGCCGACGACCCCGAGGTGAAGAACCTCCCGACGCAGGCCGGCGCCGATCCGACCGCGCGCGTCCCCAAGTACTACGGCCTCAAGCGCCACCTCCTCCAGCTCACCGAGACCCAGCCCGCGGGCACCCCGGTCCCGCCCGAGCGCGCGCTGGCCGCCCAGTTCGACACCTCGCGCACCACCGTGCGCCAGGCCCTCCAGGAACTGGTCGTCGAGGGCCGGCTGGAGCGCATCCAGGGCAAGGGCACCTTCGTGGCCAAGCCCAAGGTCGCCCAGGCGCTGCAACTCACCTCCTACACGGAGGACATGCGCGCCCAGGGCCTGGAGCCCACCTCCCGGCTGATCGAGATCGGCTACATCACCGCCGACGACCGGCTCGCCCCGCTGCTGGACATCAAGCCCGGCGGCCGGGTGCTGCGGATCGAGCGGCTGCGCCTGGCCAACGGCGACCCGATGGCCATCGAGGTCGCCCACCTCTCCGCCAAGCGCTTCCCCGCCCTGCGGCGCAACCTGGCCAAGCACAACTCGCTGTACGCGGCGCTGCGCGAGGTCTACGGGGTCACCGTGGCCGAGGCCGAGGAGACCATCGAGACCACCCTCGCCAACCCGCGGGAGGCCGGCCTGCTCGGCTCCGACCTGGGCCTGCCGATGCTCCAGCTCTCCCGGCACTCCTTCGACGCCGACGGCGACCCGGTCGAGTGGGTGCGCTCCATCTACCGCGGCGACCGCTACAAGTTCATCACCCGGCTCCAGCGGCCGGAGTAGTCGTCCCCGTCCGGGGCCCTCACCTCGAACGGACCCCTCCCCCTCACCACGGGCACCGGCGTGCGCGACCCGCGCACCGGTGCCCGTTCGTGTCCGGATGGCGGAAAGTTGCGTCATATCGGGTGACATGGATCACCCCATGCCCTAGATTGCGCAGCCGTACTGACTGCCGATCACCGATGGTGCTGCCCGGCGGGCTCACGGGGGTGCCGGGCACCTCCGGGGCTGCGGCGCCGACGGAACCCTCCGGAGCGGAGCAGAAGATGCCGTCTGACCAAGCCCCCAGCGAAGCTGTCATGCCCGAGCCAGCCGGGACCCCAGTCCCGGCCGTGACCCCCGAGCGGGTGCTCGCCGGACTCGCCCTGCTCGTGCCCATCGTGGCGATGCTCTGGGTCTCCTCCTACGACAAGACCGACCCGGCGGTGGCCGGGATCCCCTTCTTCTACTGGTACCAGCTGCTCTGGGTGCCCGTCTCGGCCGTCTTCACGGTCGCCGCCTACCTGCTGATCAACCGGGACGAGAAGGCCCGCGGCGCGGCCCGCGAGGGCGGTGCGCGATGAAGGACGTCAACGTGCCGGCCCTCGTGGTCTTCGTCCTGTTCTTCCTGCTGGTCACCGTGATGGGCTTCCTCGCCTCCCGCTGGCGCCGCGCGGACGACGCCGCCCACCTGGACGAGTGGGGCCTGGGCGGGCGCAGCTTCGGGACCTGGGTGACCTGGTTCCTGCTCGGCGGCGACCTCTACACCGCCTACACCTTCGTCGCCGTCCCGGCGGCCGTGTACGCGACCGGCGCGGCCGGCTTCTTCGCGGTGCCGTACACGATCATCGCCTACCCGCTGGTCTTCCTGTTCCTGCCCCGGCTCTGGTCGGTCTCCCGGGTGCACGGCTACGTCACCCCGGCCGACTTCGTCCGCGGCCGGTACGGCTCGCGGCCGCTGTCCCTGGTCATCGCGCTGACCGGGATCCTGGCCACCATGCCGTACATCGCCCTGCAACTGGTCGGCATCCAGGCCGTGCTGGACGTGCTCGGCCTCGGCGGCGGCGCGGACGCCAACTGGTTCGTCAAGGACCTGCCGCTGTTCCTGGCCTTCGGCGTGCTGGCCGCCTACACCTACTCCTCCGGCCTGCGCGCCCCGGCGCTGATCGCCTTCGTCAAGGACGCCCTGGTCTACATCGTGATCATCGTCGCGGTGATCTACATCCCGCTGCGCCTCGGCGGCTACGGGCACGTCTTCGACGCGGCCGCGGCGCACTTCAAGCAGGCCAAGGCCGGCGGGCTGACCCTCCCCGACAACAAGCAGTGGACGTACGCCACGCTGGGGATCGGCTCGGCGATGGCGCTGTTCATGTACCCGCACTCGGTGACCGGCGTGCTGGCCTCCAAGTCCCGCAACACCGTGCGCCGCAACATGGCGATCATGCCCGCGTACTCGCTGATGCTCGGGCTGCTGGCGCTGCTCGGCTTCATGGCGATCGCGGCGGGCGTGGGCAGCGGCGTCAAGGGCTACAACGCCCAGCTGTCGGTGCCGCAGCTGTTCGCGAACATGTTCCCGGACTGGTTCACCGGCGTGGCCTTCGCCGCGATCGGGATCGGCGCACTGGTGCCGGCCGCGATCATGTCCATCGCCGCGGCCAACCTGTTCACCCGCAACGTCTACAAGGAGTGGCTCAAGCCCGCCGCCACCCCGGCCGACGAGACCCGGGTCGCCAAGCTGGTCTCGCTGCTGGTCAAGGTCGGCGCGCTGGTCTTCGTGCTCGGCATGGACAAGCAGGCCGCGATCAACCTCCAGCTGCTGGGCGGCCTGTGGATCCTGCAGACCTTCGTGGCGATCGTCGGCGGCCTGTTCACCCGCTGGTTCCACCACTGGGCGCTGTTCGCCGGCTGGGCGGCGGGCATGGGCTACGGCACCTGGACGGCGTACGGGCTGGCCAGCCCGGCCACCAAGCACTTCGGCGGCAACGCGGCCGAGATCCCCGGCATCGGCGAGATCGGCTACATCGGCATGACGGCCTTCGTGCTCAACCTGGTCGTCTCGGTGGTGCTCACCGTGGTGCTGCGGGCGCTCAGGACGCCCGACGGACCGGACGAGACCAAGCCCTCCGACTACAGCGCCGAGACCGGCGGCGACGAGCGGGAGAACGCGCCGGAGCCCGTAGCGGCGCACTGATTGGCCGTGCGCGCGCCCTGTGATCGCGCCGCCTTCTCCGTGAACACTGGAGGAGGCGGCGCGATCATATGTATGAACAGGCGTGCACGCCGGGCACCACCAGACCGGACCGGCATCCGGCCGGAACCTGATCGACCCACGGGGAGCTCGCGGCCATGGCAGAACTCGGCACCACCCTCAACGGCCAGCACCAGACCACCCAGCACCAGTCGGCCCCGCACCAGGCCGCCCAGCACCAGTCGGCCCCGCACCAGGTCACCCAGCACCAGTCGACCCAGAACCAGCACCACCCCCACGTCACCGCCCACCGCCCCGCGGCGGCCACCCGACTGCCGTCCGTGCTGATCGCCACCCGGCACGGCGAGTCCACCGCCAACGTCGAGTTCCAGCTGGCCGAGGCCGTCGGCGCGCTCAGCGTCCCGATCAGCTGCCGGGACGCCGACATCCCGCTGTCCCTGCGCGGCCAGCAGCAGGCCCAGGCGTTCGGCCGCTGGTGGGCCGCCCTGCCCAGCGCCGACCGCCCGCGCAGCGTCTGGTGCTCGCCGTACGTGCGCACCGCCGAGACCACCCGGATCGCGCTCGCCCAGGCGGCCGGCCTCGGCGCCGTGCCCGTCACCCTGGCCGTCCGCTACGACGAGCGGCTGCGCGACCGCGAGCTCGGCATCCTGGAGATGCTGCCCAAGGCCGCCATCGAGGCCAAGCACCCGGAGGAGGCCGCCCGGCGGCGCAAGATGGGCGAGCTGTACTACCGCCCGCCCGGCGGCGAGTCCTGGGCCGACGTCGCCCTGCGGGTGCGCAGCCTGCTGCGGGACGTCTGCGAGGAGGAGGCCGGCCGGCCCGTCCTGCTGGTCGCCCACGACTGCACGGTGCTGATGCTGCGCTACGCGCTGGACCGGCTCACCGAGCAGCAGCTCACCGAGCTCGGGGCGGTGCACAACTGCTCCACCAGCCTGTGGCGGGCCCAGGACGGGCGGTTGCGGCCGGACCGCTGGAACGGCGTCGACCACCTGACGGGCGGGGACAGCTGACGGGCGGAGGCAGCTGCCGGGGGAGGACAACTGATGGGTGGAGGCAGCTGACGGACCGTCGGCCGCCGGGTCACTGCTGCGCGACCGCCGGATCGGCGAAGCAGCGGCGGTAGGCCAGCGGTGTGGTGCCCAGCCGCCGCCCGAAGTGGTGCCGCAGCGCCGCCGCGTTGCCGAAGCCGCAGCGGGCCGCGATCGCGTCCACCGACTCGGTGGTGGACTCCAGCAGCCGCTGGGCCAGCAGCACCCGCTGCCCCACCAGCCAGCGGTGCGGGGTGGTGCCGGTCTCCTGCTGGAAGCGCCGGGCGAAGGTGCGCGGCGACATGTGCGCCCGGGCGGCCAGTTGCTCGACGGTCGCCTCCTGGTCCGGGTGGTGGCGCATCCAGTCCAGCAGCGGGGCCAGCGAGTCGCCGCCGCCCTCCGGCAGCGGGCGGTTCACGAACTGCGCCTGCCCGCCCTCCCGGTGCGGCGCCACCACCATCCGGCGGGCGATCCCCCGGGCCACCTCGGCGCCCTGGAACTTGCGCACCAGGTGCAGGCAGGCGTCGATGCCGGCCGCCGTACCGGCCGAGGTGACCACCGGGTCGTCGTCCACGTACAGCACGTCCGGCTGCACCGCCGTCCCCGGGAACCGGCCGGCCAGGTCGTCGGTGTAGCGCCAGTGGGTGGTGGAGCGGCGGCCGTCCAGCAGCCCGGCGGCGCCCAGCACGAACGCGCCGCTGCAGATGGACAGCACCCGGCCGCCGCGCGCCACCACCGCGCGCAGCGCCGCCAGCAGCGGCTCCGGGTAGGCGTCGCGGATCCCCGAGGCGGTGACCACCGCCAGGTCGGCGTCGGCGAGCCGCTCCGGGCCGTACGGGACGTCCACCGTGAACCCGGAGTGGGTGGCGTGCGGCCCGGGGTGGGCGCCGGCCAGCGCGAAGTCGTAGCCGGGCAGCCCGTCCGCGGTGCGGTCCAGGCCGAACACCTCGCAGGCCACGCCCAGTTCGAAGGGGTGGACCTCCTCCAGCACCACCGCGACCACGTTCCTCAGCATGCCGCCCAGGATGCCCCGCCGGGCCGGGCGCCGGGAAGCCCCCGGCTGGCAGGATTTCGAGGCAACCCGGCGTTCCTGCCACTCGTCGGCCCCGCCGGCTCCCGGCCACAGTGGTGGCCATGGAATCCGGCACCCTCGCAAGCGCACTCGCCCTGGCCGGCGCGGTCGGCGGCTTCGGCCTGCTCGGCTCCCTGATCGGCCGCGAGCTCTCCCGCGGCCCCGCGGCCGGCCGCGACAACTACCACCGCCCCGGCGGCTACCCCGCCGACCCGCACCGCGCCGACCGGCTGCACGGCGCCCCGGCCGCGGGCCGCGCCGACGCCGACGGCGCTCCTGCCACCGCCCCCGCCACCCCCGCCGTCCCCGCTGACCTGCCGCTCCGCCCGACCCCCGGGCCCGTCGCCGTACCGGGCTCCGGCACACTGGCCCGATGGACTACCTCATCCGCCACGCCCTCCCCCGGGACCTCGAAGACGCCGGCCGGATCACCGTCGAGGCCTTCGTCGGCGACGGCTACACCAAGCCCACCAGCGGCTACGTCGAGCTGCTCCGCGACGCCGGGCGGCGCTCCCGCGAGGCCGAGCTCCTGGTCGCCGCCGACGCGGCCGACGAGCAGGTCCTCGGCTGCGTGACCTTCGCCGTCGGCGGCACCGAGTGGGCCGACATCGCCACCCCGCAGGAGGGCGAGATCCGGATGCTCGCCACCGCCGCCGCCTCCCGCGGCCGCGGCGTCGGCGAGGCCCTGGTCCGCGCCTGCGTCGCCCGCAGCCGCGAACTCGGCCTGACCGGCATGGCCTTCTCCACCCGCCCCGAGATGACCGCCGCCCACCGCGTCTACGAGCGGGTCGGCTTCCGCCGCACCCCCGAGCGGGACTGGGCGCCGTACCCGGGGATGGACCTGATGGTCTACACCATGGCGTTCTGACGGCCCGGCGGCAGTCCACCGGCCCCTCCCCCACCCCCGTGACGGGCAGACGATCAACAGGCGTCTTTTGATATAAACCACAGATCAAGACATGTCGTCGACAGGTCGCGACAGTCGATCGACCGGGGGGACGCACCACATGGACGACGGGCCCGGCCCCAGCACGCCCGGAAGCGGCCCGACGCTCCAGGACATGCGCGAGGCACGGGGCATCGAGGCCCCGGCCTCCAGCCGCTACGCGATCCCCGCACCCGTCCGTGCGCCCCGCGGCCCGCTGCCGCCGTCGGTCCGCTTCAAGGCGGTCGACGGGCTGCGCGGCCTCGCGATCGCCTCCGTGCTGCTCTACCACACCGACTGGTTCCAGAACGGCCTGTTCGGCGTGGACGTCTTCTTCGTGCTCTCCGGCTTCCTGGTCAGCCTGGTGCTGATCCGCGAGCTGGACCGCACCGACGGCATCCGGCTCGGCGTCTTCTACCGCCGCCGCGCCAAGCGGCTGCTGCCCGGACTGCTCGCCACCATCATCCTGGTCGTCGGACTGTCCGCCCTGGTCAGCCCGCTCCGGGACGTCCGGGACCTGCGCCCGCAGGCGCTCGCCACGCTCGCCCAGGTCGCCAACTGGGCCCAGCTGTCCCGCGGCGACGCCTACTGGCAGCACTTCGCCTCGATCGACCCGCTGGCGGCCATGTGGTCGCTCAGCATCACCGAGCAGTTCTACGCGGTCTGGCCGCTGCTGCTGCTGATGGTCTTCGGCCTGTGCCGCCGCTCGCTGCGCGCCGCCGGCATCGTCACCGCCGTCCTGTTCGCGGCCTCCGCGCTCGTCGCCCCGCTGATGTGGAACGGCGGCAACAGCGACCGCCTCTACCTCGGCACCGAGACCCGCGCCGTCGGCTTCGCGGCCGGCGCCACCGCCGCCTTCGGGGTCCACCTGTGGCTGCGCCGCAAGGCCCGCGCCGCCGCCGACGGCCCCCGTTCGGCCCGCCGAGGCGGCGCCGCCCTGCCCACCCTGGTCGGCACGGCGGCCCTCGGCGGCCTGGTCTGGGCCAGCCTGTCCGTCGGCAGCTACCACGAACCCTGGCTCTACCAGGGCGGACTGGCGCTCGTCGCGGCGCTCGCCGCCGTGCTGACCGCCTCGCTCTGCCACGACCGCGGCCCCCTGGTGCGGCTGCTGTCGCTTCCCCCGCTGCGGCTCACCGGCACCATCTCGTACAGCCTCTACCTGCTCCACCTGCCGGTGTACTGGCTGCTGCAGCACTTCGTCGACGACATCTCGCCGCAGAAGCTGCTGCTGATCGGCGGCCCGGTCTCCTGGGTGCTGGCCTGGCTGCTGCACACCGCGACCGAGAAGCTGCGGGTGCTGCGCTGGCGGGCCCTCCCGGCCGTCCCGCTGCTGGCCGTCACCGCCGCGGTGGCCACCGCCGGGGCCTGGTACCTGCCGGCCTGGGTCACCCACGACATGCGGTCCGGGCCGAGCGGCAGGCCGATGGTCCTGGTGCTCGGCGACTCCTTCGCCCAGGACCTCGCCACCGGGCTGTACCGGGACGGCGACGGCTACCGGGTGGTCGACGGCGGCATCAGCGGCTGCGGGGTGTTCGACCCGGACAAGGTGCGCACCGTCTCCGGGACGGAGTTCGAGACCAGCTCCGACTGCCGGAACCGGGCGGCCGAGTGGGACCGCCAGGTCGCCGCCACCGCGCCGGAGGCCGTGGTGATCCACCTCGGCTGGGACGCCGCCGAGCAGTACCTGGACGGCACCTGGCTCAACCCCTGCGACGACGACTACCGCAGCCGGTACCGCACCGAGCTCACCCAGGCCGTCGAGCAGGTCCACCGGCGGGCGCCCGCCGCCCGGGTGCTGCTGATGAACGAACGCGTCGAGAACGGCGCCATCGGCAAGGCCTGGGGCACCTGCTACAACCAGCAGGTCGGCGACTTCGTGAAGGCTGCCGGCGGCACCGTCCGGCTGGTCGACCTCGACACCTTCTACTGCCCGTACGACACCTGCGTGTGGAAGGACAAGGACGGCCACTGGGTCACCCCGGCCAACGACGGGGTGCACCTGACCCCGGCCGGCATGCGGTTCGTGACCCCGTGGCTGGAGAAGCAGATCGCGGACGGGCTGTCCGGGGCCCAGCCGCAGTCCCCGGCCGCGCCGGCGGCCACCCCGACGCCGACGCCGACCCCGACACCGAGCTCCACCCCGACGCCCACCCCCACGCCCACGCCGACGGCGAGCACCCGGCCGACGGGCCGTCCGACCCCGGCCAAGCCGGCCCGGACGCCGACCCCCAAGGGGACCCCGGGCGCCGGCGAGCACCCCGCCGAGCCCCAGCCGTAGCGGGCCCTACGGCTGCGGGACCTGGTAGGTCTGCGCGAAGCAGTCGCGGATCGCCTTCTCGGAGCCCGGGCGCCCGGCGTAGTCCATCCGCGGGGTGTCCGGGGTGACCGGCAGGGTCGGGTCGATGCCGAAGTACAGCGACCAGAAGTAGACCCCGCCCAGCTTGCGCTCCTGGGCGACCTGGCAGACCGCGGTGAACCAGGTGGCCTGGACGGCCTCGTTCACCTCGGTCTTCTTGTAGTACTCACCGGGCGTCTTGTACGCGCCCTTCTGCGCCGGGATGCCCACCTCGGTGAGCTTGGTGGTCGGCTGCGGCCCCGTGCCGCGCTTGTCGAGCCAGGCGTTCCAGCTGGCCTTCAGGTCGGCGATCGGGGCGTCGTCGTCGGAGTTCTTGGCCGGCGGGTAGGCGTCCGCGCCCGTCCCGTCGACGGGTACCGCGATCGGGCCCTTGGCCCAGTTGTCGAAGTTCGCGTCGTACGCCAGCTCGCCGTGGAAGGTCTTCCTGGCCTCGTCGACCAGCCCCTGCCAGCGCGGGTCGCCCTCCAGCGAGTTGAACTCGGTGCCGAGGGTGAACTCCGCCGCGGAGTGCTCCTGGGCGGTCTTCAGGTACGGCGCCAGGAAGGCGGCGTAGCTGGCGAACCAGGCGTCCCGGTCGGTCGGCGTGATGTTGCCGCGCCACTTGAGGGTGTGGACGTAGTCGAACACGTCCTCGTCCATGATCGGACGCACGGTGGTGCGCAGACCCGCCCGGTGGGCGGCCTCCAGCAGCAGGGCGAGGCGCTCCGGGGTGGGCGAGGTCGGCCGGGCGGCGACGGCGTTCGACTTGGTACCCGTGGTGTAGTACGGGAACGTCACCGACAGGGAGTTGGCGTTCAGCCCGACCACGTACCTGACGATGCGGTCGACCTTGCCCTGGACGAAGTTGTCCGGGTCCGCCGGGTCGTCCAGCCAGTACACCTGCACGCCCCACTCGGGGCTCCCCTTGGTCCACGGGCGGGCCACCTTGGGGCCGGTGTCCTCGACCGGCGGCGCGTCCTTGCCGAAGCCCCAGACCCGGCCCTGCTCGGTGGGGGCGGCGAGGTGGACGGTGGTGGGCCGCTGGTGGTCGAACCGGATCGGGTGGTCCCCCCACACCACGGGGACGGCCACGGCGACGGCGACGACGACGGTGGGCAGGATGAAGATGGCGGGGCGCTTCAACGGTCGTGACTTCCGATCAGGCCGGTTTGGCGATGACGACGAACTTGTTCTCCTCGCGCTTGAGGAACTTGATCAGCCCCCGCAGCCCGCCCCAGCCCTCCAGGAAGGAGAACACCGGGATGCAGGCCACCACGACGATGGGCTCCCACCACTTGCGCCGGTGGTTGGCCGAGGCGACCACGTTCAGCCGCAGCCCCTCCCAGTAGGTCCAGATCACGTAGGCGAAGTTGATCGCCCACAGCAGCACCACGGACTGGGTGACCGGCGAGGTGTTCCAGGTGCCGGTGAACCAGGCGACCATCAGCACCAGGCCGACGTGCTGCAGCGGGCCGAGCACCCAGCTGACCATGCCCATCCCGATGAACAGCCGGTACCGCAGCGGGATGGTCTTGTTGAAGCAGAGCGCGACCAGGCCCCAGGCCCAGCGCTCGCGCTGCTTGAGGAAGTCCTTGACGCCAGCCGGCGAGGCGCCGTAGCAGCGCCCGTTGAACCAGTCGCTGCGGCCCGGGTAGCGCTGGCAGAAGTTCAGCGCCATCTGGGCGTCCTCGACGATGGTCTTCGGCCCGAAGTCCCAGCCGATGGTGGCCTCCACCGAGGAGCGCACGATCAGCAGCTCGCCGTGCACGCCGGCGATCGGGGTTCCGGTGCCGGTCATCGCCCGGAAGCGGGCGATGTCGTCGGCCGGGCGGATCGCGTCGGCGAGCCAGGTGAAGGTGGAGACGGCGTTCTCCCGGGGGTACGTCAGGATGCCCTGCGCCATGTGCTTGGCGTCGTCCCCGGCCCGGCGCTGCCGGTTGACGAACTGGGCGACGGCGGCGGCGGTGTCCGGCCCGACTCCGGTGTCGTCGTCCATGTGCAGCACCCAGACGTCGTCCTGCGCCTCGCCCTCCTCGATCCGCAGCTCGTGCGAGTAGTGGTTGGCACGGGCCTTGAACTTGGTGCCGTTGGCCGTCTCGTACGCCTTCGGCACGGTCACCACCCGGATCAGCGGGTGGCGTTCGGCCAGCTCGTCGATCTTCTCGGCGGCGGCACAGCCCTCCTCGGTGAGGATGTCCACCCTCATCCAGGGGAAGTACGACGGCAGGTGCTCGACGTACGAGAGCACCGAGCGCTCCAGCGCCGGGTAGGTGTCGTGCCGGCCGATGGTCGGCACCAGCACGATCAGGAAGTCGTCCTCGGCCGGCGCGGGCGGGGTCATCCGGTCCACCTGCCGCAGCCGTCGGCGGACCATCAGCACGCCCTGGAAGCCGATCAGCACACCGAACACCGGCATGCCCCACAGGATGGTGATCGCCCAGCCGAGCGGGGTCGGGTTGGGCACGTACGCCCAGATCGAGAAGGTGAAGATGATCGCGAAGGCGGTGTAGAACGGCAGCACCCGGGGCTTCCAGGACATCTGTCGCTCGGCGAGCCGGGCGGCCTCGCGGGACGTGGTGAGCACCGTCCGCGCAGGGGCTGTGGACGTCATGGCGGAAGTCGTTCCTCGTCTGGTGTCGGTCGGTCCGGTCGGTCGGTCAGGCCTGCGGCGGGTGCGGGGCCGGCGGCGCGTCCGCGGGCGGCGGCACGACCGGGCCGGGGGCCACCGGAGCGGCGCCCTGCGGGCCGGGCGCGGGCGGGGCGGGCGCGGGCGGGGCGGCGGGCCACTGCTGCTGGAGCGCGGTCGGCTGGTACGTCGGCGCCGCCGGGGGCGGCTGCTGGGCGTACGGACCCGGCACGGGCGGCACCGGCTGGGGCTGCGCAGGCGGCCAGGCGGCGGGCTGGGCCTGCGGCTGCGGCTGCTGGTACCACACCGGCTGAGCCGGCGGCTGGGCCGGCCACCCGGGCTGCGGCTGCCCCGGCTGCGGCACTCCGTACGGACCCGGCTGCGGCGCGGACGGCAGCGGCGCGGCCGGAACCGCGCCCTGCGTGAGCGGCCAGGGCGTCCCGGCCGAGGAACCCTCCGGCTGCTCCCGCCACTTGGAGCGGGCGAGCAGCACGATCAGCGTCGCGGTGACGACCACGCCGAGCGCGAAGGTGGCGAGCTTGAGTCCGCCCTCGGTCGTCCCCGTGAACCACTGCCGCTGCGGTTCGTCCAGCAGCGCGCCGGTCAGGCTGCGCACCCGGTTGTAGCCCTCGACCAGTGCCACGCCCGCCGCCACGCCGAGCGCCCAGGAGCGCCCGCGCAGCAGCAGGATGCCCGCGGCCAGGTACAGCAGGCCGTAGTTGAGGCTTCCGGTCTCGGCGTCCACCGAGGTCCCGCCGTAGTAGAAGATGCCCTTGAGGTAGGTCGCGAAGCCGACCTGCCCGAAGCAGTTGTAGGCCGCCCAGCCGAGCAGCACCACGCCCCAACCGACCGCCAGGCCACCGGCCCCGCGTATCGGACGTGCCTGTGTCATCCCCGTACCCCCGCCCCTTCGGTCCTCTCCCGACCGTTCACCGAGCCCTCGGGCTTCGCCGCCACAGGATGCCACACGGCACAACGGACCCGGAATTCCGCCCGTTCAACGGATCCGGGCCCGATCAGCGGACGTGCAGCCCGCCCCAGTCGATGCTCCCGCCGGACGGTCCGGAGCCGCCGGTGATCGCCAACGGGCTGTGGTAGGTGGCGTTGACGTCCGCTCCGGAGTTGCGCGGCTGGTCCGGGGCCAGGTTGTCGGAGGTGAGGGACTGCCCCCAGACCGTCCAGATCGTCCAGGGGGTGCGGCCGAGGGTGTCCGGCTGGCGGGAGTTGACCGGCACGGCGAAGGACTCGGCGAGCATCCTCGGCTTGTGGTAGGCGGCGAGCCCGTCGTAGTAGCGCTTGGTCCAGACCTCGCCGGTGCCGATCGGGTGCGCGGGGCTGCCGCTGTAGTCGTCCACCCCGACCACGTCGACGTACTGGGAGCCCGGGTAGTAGTCCCACGGGTCCACGCCCGGGGCGCCGTCCCAGGACACCGGTGTCCAGACGAACAGCAGGTTGTGCAGGCCCCTGGTCTCCACCAGGTACTTGTAGGTGATCCGCCACAGCGCCTGGTAGTCGGCCGGCTTCTGGCCCGCCCACCAGAACCGGCTGGCGCAGTCCTGGACGTTCATCTCGTGGTAGGGGCGCAGCAGCACCGGCACGTCGTGGGCGGCCAGGTACTCCAGGTGGTCGGCCAGGTAGGACAGGTCGGTGACGAGTGCGCGGTACTCGGGGGTGTCGCCCCCGGCGTCCACGACCCGGCCGAACCAGCCCGGGTCCTTGGCCGCCGGGGAGTTCGAACAGAGCACCCGGTCGAAGGACTTGACGGCGGACCCGGGGTAGGGCTCGTGGAAGGACATGCCGACGATCCCGGCCGGGGCCCCGCCGTTGTCCGGGAGTTCGGTGGTGCTGCCGTCGCAGTTCTGCTGGACGCCGGAGCCGTCGTAGGTGCCGTCGTCGGCGCGCGGGTGGCCGGACCAGACGGCGGTCATCAGGTCGACGGCGTCGTCGGTGTACTGCCAGCCGGTGCGACAGGTGGGCCAGCGGCCGGCCGAGTAGGAGCGCGGGTTGCCGACGCCCCAGGCGTTCTGGCCGTAGCCGGGGCCGAGATCGGTCTCCATGAAGCCGGGCAGGCGGCCGGTGATGTCGGCGGCCTTCTTGTAGTAGTAACCGACCTGCTTGGTGCCCCGGTAGTCGCCGTACTCGGGGTTGTTGCGCTCGTTGTGCGCCTCGACGTGCTGGCCGATCACCGTGCCGCCGCTGTGCCCGGTGCGGGCCTGGGCCTCCAGGTCCGCGAGGAACTGCTGGACGGCACGGGCGTTCGGCGAGGCCTGCGGGTCCCGGGCCAGCAGGTCCCGGCCCACGTCCGGCGGCAGGGTACGGCCGGGGGCGCCGACCGACACCGGTACCCGGACGGGCTGCCCGGGGTCGGTCCGGTCGTCGCGGTCCAGCAGCACGAGACTGCCGGCGGCGACCACGATGCCGGCCGCGGCCAGCACGGCCGGCCTACCGCGCAGGACTCTGGGCAGGGCCACGACCGCTCCTCCGGTTTCTCGCCGGCGCCGACCCCCGCGGACGCAACCGGAACACGCGTACGAATGACTCCGACGAGAGCCTGCCACACTCCCCCGGTCCCGGCGAACGGGTCCGCCGGGACCGGGGTGTCACCGCGGGTCAGCCGGTCGCGGCGGCCGCCGGAGTGCCCTGCGAACCCGGCGTGGCCGAGCCCGCCGCCTTGGCCCGCTGGAGCAGCTGGCCCTTCACGTGCTCGGCGAACCCGGCGGACGCCGCGGTCGCGGCGGCGTCAGGGGCGTTGCCGCCCTTCGCCGAGCCCTCGACGGTGAAGTAGGCGTACCGGCCCAGGCTGCTGTGCGTGCCGGTGCAGCCGGGGTTGGCGCAGAACGCCGGGCCGCCCGGCGCGGGCAGGCCCTTGAGCTGCCCGGCGTAGTTCTTCATCGCCGTCTCGGCCTGGATCTTGTGGTCGAAGACCGCGACGCCGACGGTCACCGCGCTGTCGCCGGAGACGTACGTCGCCCGGAGCACCTTCTGGCAGCCCTGGTCGCCGAGGACCTTGCCGAGCCCGCCGGTGGTGGAGTTGCCGTCCCAGCAGGGCTGGTCCAGCGCGACCACGGTCCGGTTCCAGGACACGCCGTTGACCGTCACCTGCAGCGCGGAGAACAGCGCCCCCGCGTCCTGCGGCGCCGGGTCGGTGGCGACCTCCCAGATCGGCTTCGACGGGTCGTCCGGCTGCCCTCCCGCGGCCGCACCGCCGTTCGACGGGCCTGGGGTCGACGGGCCGCCGTTCGACGGGCCGGGGGTCGGCTTGCCCGAGACGGACGCGGACGCGACCGCACCGCCACCGGGCTTGGCCGGGTCGTCCTTCTTGCCGAACAGCAGCACTCCGCCCGCGGCCAGACCACCCACCAGGACGACGGCCACCGCGCCGCCGATGATCCTCACCCGGCGCTTGCGCCTGCCGTCGGCCTCGTTGCGGTCCGCCAGCGCCGCCCAGTCCGGCTCGACGCGCTGCGGCGGGACCGGCTGCTGCGGCGCGGCCGGCTGCTGCGGGGGCCCCGGCTGCTGCACGGGAACCGCCTGCTGCGGGGCCTGCTGCCACTGCGGCTGCGCAGCCGGCGGCTGAACCGGCTGGGGCGCCGGCTGGGGCACCGGCGGGACGGGCTGGGAGAACGGCTGCGCCGCCGGCGCCACCGGTCCGTACGAGGCCGGCGGCGGGCCGAAACCACCGCCCGGCGGCGGCACCGGACCCGGCCCCACCGGCTGCTGATTCTGTGCGCCCCCCGGCCCGGCGGGAGGCGTCCCCTGCGGCCCGTGCCCAGGTACACCAGTTC
This sequence comes from Kitasatospora sp. NPDC059088, assembly GCF_042738155.1. Classification (NCBI taxonomy): domain Bacteria; kingdom Bacillati; phylum Actinomycetota; class Actinomycetes; order Kitasatosporales; family Streptomycetaceae; genus Kitasatospora; species Kitasatospora sp. NPDC059088. The sequence continues at coordinate 48,128 of NZ_JBHYGR010000040.1, forward strand.
CGTCGCTCATGCGCCCAGATCGTAGGGCATCACCCGCACCGCCCCTCGGCCCGGTGACCGTTCCGTATCGAAACCAGGACGCCCGGCGCGCCGGGCCCGGGTGTCCGGCACCCGGATCCGGGGTGTCCGGCGGGCGGCCGCGACACGTCCGGAGCGTGGTTCCGGGCCTCGGACGTCCACGAACCGCCACCGGCCCGGGCACAACCCGTCATCGCGACAACACACCACGCCGTACTACATGTGGTGTCGCATCGAGGAGACACCACTACATGTATGCTCGCTTCTGCTGTCGATGCAGGGGAACCCGGTGGGAATCCGGGACTGCCCCGCAGCGGTGTGCGGGCGGCTCCAGCAGCCGTACCGCGAGTCCGAGTACCTGCCGAACAGCGTGCGCCACGGCCCTCCCGCAGAGGCCGCGCCAAGCACCAGCACCACCCCTCCGGGCCTCGCGGGCGGGCCGGGGAGACACCTCGCGCGACGCTTTTTGCGTTCGCGCCGTGCTCCCCTGCCCAGATCGGCCCGGGTGACCCCGATCACCGCCGCACGATCGCCGCCAGGAGAGAGCGCCTTGACCACCGCTGCCTCAGTCACCCTGCCCGCCCAGGGCTCCGGTACCGCCTTCACCGACCCGACGGTCTCCGACCCCGGCGGTGCTCTCCTGCGGCTGCTCACCGACCGCAGCGCCGACCTCACCGAGGTCGACCCCGGCCATGTCGCCGCCGCCGCGCTGCGCGGCCGCCACGCCGGCTCGGACTTCGCCGAGCTGCGCGGTCTGGCCGTGGACGCCGCCGCGTCGATGATCGCCGAGGACCCCCAGTACTCGAAGCTGGCCGCCCGCCTGCTCGCCCTGGAGATCGTCGACGAGGCGAACAGCCAGGGCTCGACCTCCTTCTCCGCCTCGATCGCCGTCGGCCACGCCGAGGGCCTGATCGGCGACACCACCGCGGCCTTCGTCGCCAAGCACGCCGACGCCCTGAACGCGCTCGTCGACACCAAGGGCGACGACCGCTTCGAGTACTTCGGCCTGCGCACCGTCCAGTCCCGCTACCTGCTGCGCCACCCGATCACCCGCAAGGTGATCGAGACCCCGCAGCACTTCCTGCTCCGCGTCGCCTGCGGCCTGGCGGTCGGCGACTCCGAGCAGTCGGTGCGCGAGGTGTCCGAGCTGTACGGCCTGATGAGCCGCCTGGAGTACCTGACCTCCTCGCCGACGCTCTTCAACTCCGGCACCCGGCACCCGCAGATGTCCAGCTGCTACCTGCTGGACTCGCCGCTGGACAACCTGGACTCGATCTACAACCGCTACGCGCAGATCGCCCGCCTCTCCAAGCACGCCGGCGGCATCGGCCTGTCCTACTCGCGCATCCGCTCGCGCGGCAGCCTGATCCGCGGCACCAACGGCAAGTCCAACGGCATCGTCCCGTTCCTGCGCACCCTCGACTCCTCGGTCGCCGCCGTCAACCAGGGCGGCCGCCGCAAGGGCGCGGCCTGCGTCTACCTGGAGACCTGGCACGCCGACATCGAGGAGTTCCTGGAGCTCCGCGACAACACCGGTGAGGAGGCGCGCCGCACGCACAACCTCAACCTGGCCCACTGGATCCCGGACGAGTTCATGCGCCGCGTGAACGCCAACGCCGACTGGTCGCTGTTCTCCCCCGCCGACGTCCCCGAGCTGGTCGACCTGTGGGGCGCCGACTTCGACGAGGCCTACCTCAAGGCCGAGCTGGCCGGCAAGGCCGTCCGCACCATCCCGGCGCAGACCCTCTACGCCCGCATGATGCGCACCCTCGCGCAGACCGGCAACGGCTGGATGACCTTCAAGGACGCCTCCAACCGCGCCGCCAACCAGACCGCGCTGCCCGGCCGCACGGTGCACTCCTCCAACCTGTGCACCGAGATCCTGGAGGTCACGGACGACTCCGAGACCGCCGTCTGCAACCTGGGCTCGGTCAACCTCGGCGCGCACGTGGCCGAGGGCGCGTCCGTCGAGGACCTGCTCGGCGCCATGGACTGGGAGCGCCTCGACGCCACCGTCCGCACCGCCGTGACCTTCCTCGACCGCGTGGTGGACATCAACTTCTACCCGACCACCGAGGCCGGCACCTCCAACTCCCGCTGGCGGCCAGTCGGCCTCGGCGTGATGGGCCTCCAGGACGTCTTCTTCAAGCTGCGGATCGACTTCGACTCCGCCGAGGCCGCCCGGCTGTCCACGCTGATCGCCGAGCGCATCATGCTCACCGCCTACGAGCGCTCCGCCGACCTGGCCGAGCAGCTCGGCCGCCACGAGGCCTACGGCGAAACCCGCGCCGCCCGCGGCGAGCTGCACATCGACCACTTCCCGAGCGCCGCCCCGGAGTGGACCGACCGCTGGACGGCGCTGCGCGCCCGCATCGCCGAGACCGGCCTGCGCAACTCGCTGCTGCTCGCGATCGCCCCGACCGCGACCATCGCCTCCATCGCCGGCGTCTACGAGTGCATCGAGCCGCAGGTGTCCAACCTGTTCAAGCGCGAGACGCTCTCGGGCGAGTTCCTCCAGGTCAACCCGTACCTGGTGCGCGAGCTCAAGGAGCTCGGCGTCTGGGACCAGCAGACCCGCGACGCCCTGCGCGACGCCAACGGCTCCGTCCAGGAGCTCGGTTGGCTGCCGGAGCAGGTCCGGTCGCTGTACCGCACCGCGTGGGAGCTGCCGCAGCGCGCGCTGATCGACCTGGCCGCGGCCCGCATGCCGTACCTGGACCAGAGCCAGTCGCTGAACCTCTTCATGGCGGCGCCGACCATCGGCAAGCTCAGCTCGATGTACGCCTACGCGTGGAAGGTCGGTCTCAAGACCACCTACTACCTGCGCTCGCGCCCCGCGACCCGGATCGCCCAGGCCGCCTCGGGTGCCGCCCGCACCGCCGCTGGTACGCCGGTGCCGGTGAACACCCCGACCCTCACCCCCGAGGAAGAGGCCGCACTGGCCTGCTCCCTGGAGAACCCCGAGTCCTGCGAGGCCTGCCAGTAATGTCCGACGATCGCCAGAAGATGCTGCTCGACCCCGGCTTCGAGCTGACCCTGCGCCCGATGCGCTACCCGTCGTTCTACGACCGGTACCGCGACGCGATCAAGAACACCTGGACCGTCGAGGAGGTGGACCTGCACTCGGACGTCGCCGACCTGGCGAAGCTGAGCGAGGGCGAGCGCCACATGATCGGCCGCCTGGTGGCGTTCTTCGCGACCGGTGACTCGATCGTCGCGAACAACGTGGTGCTGAGCCTCTACAAGCACATCAACTCCCCGGAGGCGCGGCTGTACCTGTCGCGCCAGCTGTTCGAGGAGGCCGTGCACGTCCAGTTCTACCTGACGCTGCTGGACACCTACCTTCCGGACCCGGAGGACCGCAACGCGGCCTTCGCCGCGGTGGAGAACATCCCCTCCATCCACCAGAAGGCCCAGTTCTGCTTCAAGTACATGAACGCGGTCGACCACATCGACTCGCTGCAGACCAAGGAGGACCGGCGGGCCTTCCTGCTCAACCTGATCTGCTTCGCGGCCTGCGTCGAGGGCCTGTTCTTCTACGGCGCCTTCGCGTACGTGTACTGGTTCCGGTCGCGCGGTCTGCTGCACGGCCTGGCCACCGGCACCAACTGGGTGTTCCGCGACGAGTCCATGCACATGGACTTCGCGTTCTCCGTGGTCGACACCGTCCGCGAGGAGGAGCCCGACCTCTTCGACGACGAGATGGCCAAGCAGGTCACCGAGATGCTGGAGGAGGCCGTCGAGGCCGAGCTCCAGTTCGCCCAGGACCTGTGCGGCGACGGCCTGCCCGGCATGAACACCGCCTCGATGCGCGAGTACCTCCAGGCCGTCGCGGACCAGCGCCTCGCACGGCTCGGGATGCCGATCCGGTACGGGTCGACCAACCCGTTCGGCTTCATGGAGCTCCAGAACGTCCAGGAGCTGACCAACTTCTTCGAGCGCCGGGTGTCGGCGTACCAGGTCGCGGTCGAGGGCTCGGTCTCCTTCGACGACGACTTCTAGGTCGAATATCGTTCGGCTTCAACAGCAGGACACAGCGGGGCTGCCGTCACGGCAGCCCCGCTGTTCTCGGTTCCAGGCGTACGGGGGTAGCACAGACATGTCCAAGCTCCAACAACGGGTGATCGACGGCCCGTTCGGACCGATACAGCTCAGCCACGACCGCTGGCCGACCGTCGTGGCCCGGGTGCAGGGGGCGGGGATGCCCACCGTCACCGTGGTGCCCGACCGCGACCACGGCGCGATGAACATCAACGGGAGCAACATCCCGACCACCCGGAAGTCCCGCACCCGCACGGCCATTCTGGGCGACCGCACCTACGAGCTGAGATCGACCAGCCTCCGCCACGCAGAGCTGCGCCGCAACGGCACCCTCATCGCCCACGCCCACGGCAGCTTCCGGTCGTACGCCCCGGGAAGATCCATCCCCGGCCTCGACGCCAAGGTCACCTGGTCCCAGGGCATCGACCCGACGGATGTCGCGGTCGGCCAGTCCATGGTCCTCGCCTTCGGCGCCGGCGCCCCGGGCATCGTCCTGCGGACCATTTTCTTCTGGACCGACAACCTCACGTGACACACCAGGGGTGCCCCACCCGGGGCACCCCTGTTCTTCTACTCGGCCAAGAACTCCCCGCCCTTGACCCCGGCCACGAACGAAGCCCAGGCATCAGCATCGAACAGCAGACCTGGCCCATCCGGGTCCTTCGAGTCCCGGACCGGCACGCCCCCAACCCCGCCTATGGCTATCTCCACACAGTTGCTCTGCGCACCGGAGAACGACGACTTTCTCCAGCTCAGGTCAGCGGCCGCCCCCTTGGGGATGCTACTCATCGCCGTCCCTTCCTTTCGCAATGCGCTCAATGAACGCAATCGATTCCTTGCGAGGCAGCGACTCCGCCAGAGCCCGCCGGAACAGGTTCGAGTAGTTGAAGACCTCGCCCGGCTCCTCGATGTAGAGCGTGCTGAGGAGACTGTCCACGTACACGACGTCCGTCTCCGTGCTCTCGGGGAAGCTCAGGATGACGAGTGGACCGAACAGCGCCGCATGAACATCCGATTCCTCCGGCAGCACCTGGATGTTGATATTGGGCCGGCCCGCCATGGCGACCAGATAGTCGAGCTGCTCTCCCATCACCGACCGCCCACCGATCTGGTGCTTCAACACGGACTCCGACAGCACAACCCAGAGCCGAAGCGGAGATTCGCGCGTCAGGACCGATCGCCGCTCCAACCGAACCTTCGTCAGCTGCTCAACCTGCTCGACACTGGCATCCTCTATCTGCGCCCGAACGACGGCCCGGGTGTAGTCCTCCGTTTGCAGGAGCCCCGGAACGAGGAAGGTCTCCACGCTGTACGCGTCCGAGGCGTCAGCCTCCAACGAGATGTAGTCCGCGTAGAGCGGCGACAGCGCGTCCGAATATCTGTCCCACCAGCCACGCAGGCGCCCCTCGCGCGACAGTTCCTCCAGTCGACCGCGCACCACATGGTCCGTCACGCCGTAGAGGTCGAGTAGCAGCCTGAGATCCACAAGCCTGATTCCAGACTGCGCGGCCTCAATCCGGCTGATCTTGCTCTCGGCACAGTCCAGTTGTCTGGCCGACTGGACCATCGTCATCCGCGCAGCAACCCGCAACTCCTTGAGCGTTCGAGCGAGCCGTCGCTGTCGAACCGTCGGATTCCTGTTCACGGGCACGCGTTGACCTCCCAGCCGTATGTGCGCTGCCAGTCTGCCGCCCTCTGCTCTGGACAACAATCTTTGATCGGTTCCCAAAGTAGGGACTTGCACTCCAGAAGACATCAGGAGCATGCTACTCAACGTAGTCCTCCAGTAGACACATCGTGATCATGGCGGACTCTCACCGGGCATCCCCATGCCTTCTCCAGCGCTCTCACCTGCACACTCCAGAGGTGGCCCTGCCATGAGCGAACAGACCTGCTGGCTCCCCCGGCACCCCAAGTCCCCCCGCAACGCCCGCCAGGAGCTCCGCTCCTTCCTCCTCCCCCACCCCTCCGCCGAACCCCTGCTCCCCACCGGCGAGTTGCTCCTCAGCGAGCTCGTCACCAACGCGGTCACCCACGCCCGCACCCCGGGCGACCGCCTGATCTTCGTCCGCCTCCAGCTCCCCTCCCCCACCACGCTCCGCATCGAGGTGCACGACGCCGACAGCGAGAAGCCCTCGCTCCGGCCCGCCTCCCTCACCTCCGAGAGCGGCCGGGGCCTGCTCCTCGTCCAGGAGTTGGCCTCCCAGTGGGGCTGCTGCCCGCGCCGGGGTGGCATCGGCAAGTTCATCTGGTGCCACATCACCGCCCCCGCCGCCGAGGCCGCCGCGTGAGCCCCGTCCGGGCCGGGATCGCGGGGATCATGCTGCCGACCGTGTTCCCCAGCCTCGACCACGCCCTCCCTGTCCTGTGGGAGCACGTCCGCCGACACCCCGTCCGCGCCGCCCACCGGGACTTCCTCCGCCTCTGCATCGGCCCGGGCGGCAACAACGGCGTCGCCCACTCCCTCGCCCGCAGCGGCCGCTGGTCCGTCACCCTCTACATCGGCGACACCATCGACTGGACCGCCCACCCGCTCACCATCACCACCCGCCACCGCCCCTGAACTCCCCGCCCCCGGGGCGGGGCCCCCCCCCCCCCGGGGGGCCCCCCCCCCCCACCCCGACCGGGAAAAGACCACCCAAAAAAACCACCAACCAACCCCCCACCCCCCCACC